>DATHCU010000351.1:0-8529 GCA_035319385.1 Thermodesulfovibrionales bacterium | reverse complement strand
TGTCACCCCAGATGAGAGGATAGTATTCATAAACGCATGGAACGAGTGGGGTGAGGGCAATCACCTTGAGCCTGACGAGAAGTTCGGGAAGGCGTATCTCGAGGCGACCAGACACTGTCTATCGGCACAAGAGAACCAGCGCAATTGTGTGCAGGGCCTTACATCTATCGTCATATTAACTCTGAACGAGATGAAATACACGCAGGAGTGTATCGAGAGCATTAGAAAGCATACCAATGGCGAATATGAAATCGTCTTTGTGGATAATGGATCGAAAGACGGAACGGTCAAATGGATGAGAGAGTTCGTCAAGGAGAACGACAATTGCAGGCTGATAGAGAACAAGACCAATCTTGGCTTTGCGAAAGGCTGTAACCAGGGCATCCGGGCGTCGAGGGGTGAATACATAATGCTCCTGAATAACGACGTTGTTGTGACAGAGGATTGGTTTACAGGGATGCTTGAATGTGCAAAGGCCGATCCGAAATCCGGAATCATCGGACCGATGACAAACAACATCAGCGGCATCCAGAAGGTGAAGGAGCAGGGATATGAGTCCGTTGACGGCCTCCAGCCATACGCGAAGTCCTTTCGTGAACTAAACAGGCACCGGAGGATTCCGGCCAGAAGAGTTGTGGGTTTCTGCATGCTGTTCAGGAAAGAACTGATTGATAGGATAGGACTTCTCGACGAGAGCTTCGGATCGGGCAATTTTGAGGACGATGACCTATGCTTAAGGGCTGCCCTCGCCGGATACAGGAACACCATAGCTGGAGATGTATTCATCCATCACCACGGCAGCAGGAGCTTTATCGGTAACGGCATCGACTACACGTCGGCAATGTCGGGAAACAAAAGGATCTATGACAAGAAATGGGGCTCTGTGGCGGGGGACAGTTTAACCGGAAGAAGACTCCGCGCGATTAGAGCAATGGAGATGGCGGAACAGCTTTGCCTCAGGGAGATGACTGACGAGGCAGTGGATCAATTCCTGTCTGCCGTAAAGAACACGCCTGACGAGGGCGGGATATACCTGGAGTTTGCGGAGAGACTCATTCACGAAAAGAGGTTTAAGGATGCCCTCTCGGTGCTGAATGAAATCCCTGCGGCTGAAAGAGATCAGCGGCAGTCGATATTGACCGGATACTGCAAGGAAGGAATGGAGCTTTACGATGAAGCGGAGGAGATTGCGCGGAGAGTTCTTTCTGATGGTCCCGGATCCGCCATGGCTCTGAACCTGAAGGGCGTGCTTGCTTACGGTAGAGGGCAGAAAGAAGATGCCGAAGCCCTCTTCAAAATGGCGATGCAAACAGAGCCATCCTATGGCGAACCATACACTAATCTGGGTGTGCTGAAGTGGTCCGCCGGCCTTCAGGAGGAGGCTCTGGACGCTGCCGAAAAGGGCTTTGTCCTCTCGCCGGAGGTGAGGGATCTGGCTGCTGTCTATCACACTATTACTTCGGCCCTTGGACAGTTTGAGCGCGCGGAGAGGACCTTTAGAGAGGCCAGAGGGCTTTACCCGGCGAGCAAAACAATCACCTTTTCACTCATAGATACCCTGATAAGGCTGAACAAATATGAAGCTGCGATAGAAGTGACCGAAGAGGCGATGTTGATCTTCGGGATGGACGAGGGCATGCTGAAGGCTGCGCTTGAAATACGAAACAGAATAAGCGAGGCAGGAGACGGCATGCCTGAAAAGAAGAGGGCGGACAAGAAGAAACTGTCCCTCTGCATGATCGTAAGGAACGAGGAGAAATATCTTGCACAGTGCCTTTACAGCGTGAGACATGTCGTGGATGAGATGATTATAGTGGACACGGGATCTACCGACAGGACCCGGGATATAGCCGCCGTGTTCGGCGCCCGCGTATTCGAATTCGAATGGAACGGCGATTTTTCGGAGGCCAGAAATGTTTCATTAAGTCAGGCCTCGGGCAAATGGATACTCGTGCTTGATGCCGACGAGGTAATCTCCGAGCAGGATCATGAGTTACTCACGAAGGCTGTCTGCGGCAAGCACGGCAGACTGCATGCATACACATTGACCACAAGGAATTACGTAAAAGAGATGACCGTCACGGGCTGGACTGCTAACGACGGCAGGTACAAGGAAGAGGCCGGCAGCGGATGGTATCCGAGCAGAAAGGTCAGGCTGTTCCCTAATGACAGCCGAATAAGGTTTGAGAACCCTGTCCACGAGCTAGTGGAGGGATCTCTCGCTGCGATGAAGGCGGTCGTCAAGGATTTGGGTGTCACTGTGCACCATTACGGGAAATTGTCTTCCGGGAAGGTGCTCTCGAAAGGCGAGGATTACTATGAGATAGGGAAAAGGAAACTCGTGGATGACACGGGAGACGGACAGTCGCTCTTCGAACTGGCTGTGCAGGCAACGGAGCTGAAGAAGTTCGAGGATGCTGTGGGCCTCTGGAAAAGGTTCATAGAATTTGACGGAAAGACTTCGGATGTCCAGAGAGCGAGGGCGTATCTGAATCTGGGCGGAGCCTATCTGGAACTCGGAAAATACAAGGAAGCTATTATCAATTCACAACAGGCAATCAATATTGATCCCGGTCTCTCAGGTGCTGTTCTAAACTATTCTCTGGCTCAACTATGTGAAGGATCGGCGGACAAAGTTGTTGACGTCATGGAGGATCTGCTCCTGAGAAGACCCGATTATCCGCCGGCTCGGGTTATGCTTTCTTCCGCATACTGCATAATCGGCCAAACAGGCAAGGGCGTCGCCGCTCTGAAGGAGCTGAAGCAGAATGGCATAAACTGTGCTGCCTACCTCTATGATTATGCGATGAAACTGGATTATGCAGGAAAGACGCGCGAGGCTGTTGCATTGCTTGAGGCAGCTCTGGACAGCGGGAATATAACCAAGGAGATATTATCCCTGCTTATGGAGCTTTACAAGACTGCAGGGCGTGAGCAGAAGGTGGGGCAGCATGCCTAGCCTGCCGGCAAACGCTAGAGAGATGATTGAATGCGCCTCCCGGCATCACAGGTCCGGCGATGTCGAGAAGGCAGAAGCCCTTTATCTGAAGTTCCTGAAACTCTGCCCGGAAAGCCCTGAGGCGCTTCATATGCTCGGTCTCCTCTACATTCAGACCGAAAAGAACGATGAGGCCGTATCGCTCATTCGCGAGGCTATCAAATACCGAAGGAAGGCGGCTTATCTTTCACATCTCGGGATAGCCCTGCAGAACATCGGCAGAAACGAGGAAGCGGTTGCGGCCTGTCAGGAGGCGATAGCTCTGAATGCCGATGACTTTTCCACGCACAATACCCTCGGCAATGCATTCAGAGAACTCGGTCTGATCGACGAAGCTATCGAGAGCTTCAAGAAGGCCCTCCGGCTGAGGACTGATGTTGCAGAGATATATTTCAATCTCGCCAAGGTCTTGAAGGACAATGGCGGACTGGACGAGGCTGTCTCGCTTTTTCTAAAGGCCATAGAACTGAAGCCCCGCTACAGTGAGGCGTACAACCTCCTCGGCAATGTCCTCAACAGACAGGAGAAATATGAAGCAGCGGAGGCCTGCTATCGGAACGCACTGGAGATAATGCCGGACTACTTGGAAGCCCTTTACAACCTCGGCAATGTCCTGCGGCAGCTTAAGCGGTTTGACGAGGCTGTCATTTGTTATAAGAAAGCCCTTTCTCTGAAACAGGATTTCCCGGACGCCCTCTACAATCTCGCAAATACGCTGAATTCCATCGAGAAAAACGAGGAATCAATAGAGTATTACAGAAAGGCCCTGGAACTCCGGCCGGAATTTGCGGAGGCATATAACGGGATGGGGAACGCCCTGAGAGAAATGTGCAGACGCGAAGAGTCCTCAGCATGCTATAAGAAGGCCATCGAACTGAAGCCCGAGTTCGCCGAGGTCTACTACAACGTCAGCAATATCCTGCTGGATGAAGGAGATGCCGAAGGCTCCATAGAATACTGCAGAAGGGCGCTGGCAATGTCTCCTGCACTGGCCGAGGCCCACTGGAATATGGCGCTCGCAATGCTGACCAAAGGCGATTACGAAGAAGGCTGGAGAAAATACGAATGGAGATTTCTCAAGAAGGGGGCGTCACTTCCTCCTTTTGAATACAGGGAATGGGAGGGACAATCTCTCGAGGGCAGGACGGTCCTGGCTTTTGCCGAACAGGGCGTCGGAGACGAAATCATGTTCGGATCGTGCTTTTCGGAACTCATTTCAAGGGCCGGTCGCTGCATAATAGAATGCGATAAAAGACTTCTGCCGCTGTTCTCCCGCTCATTTCCAGGAGCCGACTTCATTGAACGGATCAATTCGCGGACGGCTGATGGACGAGAAGAGAATCAGGAGGATATGGGGGCGGATTTTCAGATCGCGATCGGCAGCCTCCCGAGATTCTTCCGGCAGGAGATTTCCAGGTTCCCGGGGCGGAAGGCTTATCTTCGGCCGGATCCTGAAAAGCTGCATAAATGGCAAAGGAGATACAGCTCGCTCGGCAATGGATTGAAGATTGGAATTTCCTGGCGAGGGGGCAGAGAAGTCTATGTCAGGAACATAAGGTCGACAAAACTCGGACAATGGGCTGATCTGTTCTCTCTCGAGGGAGCTCATTTCATAAATCTTCAGTATGGCGACTGCTCGGCGGAACTGAAGGAGATAAAGGATAAATGCGGAATCACCATTCACGACTGGGAAGACGCGGACCCATTGAAAGATCTCGACGGATTTGCGGCACAGATCGCGGGCCTTGATCTGGTGATCTCGATAGACAACTCTGCCGTGCACATGGCTGGTGCTTTGGGCGTGCCTGTCTGGACATTGCTGCCTTACGGGTGCGACTGGAGATGGATGAGAGAATTTGAAGACACCCCATGGTATCCCTCGATGAGGCTCTTCAGGCAATCAAGAGAGGGAACCTGGCCGGAAGTCTTTACGCGAATTCTCGCCGGTCTCAGAGAGGCTTTATTACATGGACGAATAAGTCAGGGACCGCTGTCAGGAGGGAAGAGTTATACGTCTCTGATCGGAGGAGCCTGCCCGTCACGGCTCGGCAGAAGGGTCGCCTTGCTGAATGATACGTCCAACTGGTATCACTGGGGATGCACGGGCACGAGTACCGCGATTTATAAATCTCTGTCCGCTCTGGGGTTCGAGGTTGAAGGTATCGCCATCCAGGGAATACACGGCCTGAAAAATGTGCCCGAAAGCATCGCGGATTTTGACAGCCCCGAGTTCTTCTCTGTCTTTTCCCGCGGGAATCGGTGGATTGTTCGAATGCTTCGGGATGCAGACATTGTCGTAGTGAACGGCGAAGGATCTCTCCATGGGATCTCCCCTTTCACACTGGGCCTTCTGTACCTCGCTTATGCTTCAAAGATCCACCTCGGCAAGAACGTGAGGATCATTAACCATTCATGTTATCCGCAGTTGTCGCCTGCTGCGGAAGGCGTCGCATCCTGGGAAATATACAAGAAGGTTTATTCCGAAATGGATTTTGTTGCGATACGCGAGCCCGAAAGCCTTGAATTGATACTAAAGTCAGGCATACCTGTACACCAGAGTTTCGATTGTCTGCCGCTGTACATATCGGAGAACTATTCATGCGGACACGAAAGGGAGGGCAACAGGATTGTGCTTGCCGGACCTGTGGCATGGAAGCAAGCCGGAATAGACAAGTTCTCTGAATATGTGCGGGGGATGGCCCGCTTCGGTTTTGAGGTAGTTGTTCTGACGGGAGCTGCGGCATTTCCTGCACTCGACGATGAGGAGTTCGTAAAGGAGCTTCATGAAAAATGCCCGGCCGGATGGAAACATTCGGATGCGCACTCGATGGAAGAGTGGCTGGACTGCATTGCAACTGCGGGCCTCCTGGTATCCGGGAGATTTCACCATGCGATAGCCGCGGCCGTGCTGGGCACACCCTTTATACTGCTCGAGAGCAATACACCAAAGAATAGCGGTATCGCCAGAGTGCTGGAGACGGAGGAGCCTATCCGTCTCAAAGATCATGCGTTTGTCTCGAAGCTGAAGGAGCGTACAATGGATGTCTTGCACCAGCCAGCGGCCCCGCAGAGAAACGATGTGCTAGTGGATCGTCTATGTGCCGGTGCGAGAGAGAATTTTCATGGGCTGAAAGAGCTGGCCCAACTGACAATACCCAAAGGAGATGCCGATGAGAACATTAGCGAGATCGCCTAAAAACAATATACAGAGGATGCTGGAACTTGCCCTTGCGCATCATCGATCGGGGCAGATCGGCCAAGCGGAGACCCTGTACCGCAGTATAATCAACATGGCCCCCGGACATGCTGACGCACTTCATCTTCTCGGGCTGATAGAGTACCAAAGGGGGAACCTCTCCGTCTCTGAGAGGTTCATAAGGAGGGCCATAGCACGTGACAGCAGCGCTCCATTCTTTTATGTGAACCTTGGGAATGCTCTGAACGGGCAGGGCAAGACGGATGATGCCATAGCGGCGTTTGAAAGGGCAGTGACCATGGACCCCAACGTTGCAGAGGCACACTACAATCTTGCTAATGGATTGTATGAAAAGGGAAGTTTCGATCCCGCTATCCTGCATTACAAGGCTGCGATCAGTCTGAATCCGGCGATAGCCGAGGCTCATTACAATCTGGGCAAGGTGCTTCAGGAAACAGGCAGAACCGATGAGGCGGTAGAGAGTTACCAGAACGCGATAAAGAAGAGACTTGGGTATGCCGAGGCATATTTCAATCTCGGGATCATGTTCCAGGACCTCGGGCGCATTCGTGAGGCGGAAGAGTGCTATAAGCAGGCTGTGTCTGCGAAGCCCGACTATGCCGAAGCCTTCTACAACCTGGGAGACATCCTGAGCGTACAGGAGAGATATGAAGAGGCCGAATACTGTCTCAGAAAGGCCCTGCTTGCAAAGCCGGAATACGCTGAGTCTTACAACAACCTCGGGAATGTTCTTAGAAACATGGGGCGAAGGGCCGAGGCATTTGAAAGCTACAGGCTGGCTCTCTCCATAAAACCAGACTATGCTGACGCACACAACAATCTGGCGGTTGCCTTCAGAGAGAGAGGCATGACAGAGGAGGCGATCGCGAGCTGTCAAAGGGCGATAGAGTTGGAGCCTGAGTTTGCGGAGGCGCACTGGAATATGTCCCTGGCATTGCTGACACAGGGCCGACTCCGGGAGGGTTGGGAAAAATATGAGTGGCGCTTCCTGAAGAAGAATGCCAATTCCCGGCATTTTCCCTGCCCCGCGTGGAGTGGGTCGCCCCTCGAGGGGAGGACCGTCCTCGTGCATGCAGAACAGGGGATAGGCGATGAGATCATGTTTGCTTCCTGCCTGCCGGATATTATTGCCATGGGCGGCCGTTGCAAAGTCGAATGTGATGAGAGGCTGATGCACCTGTTTTCACGATCTTTCCCCGGTGCCAGATTCATCGCGAAAAAAGGCTCAACATCACAGCATCCCACACTTTCTACGGTGGGAATCAGTAATCCCTCGCTAAACGTGGGGGCGGCAGTGGATGCCGATTTTCATATCCCGGCAGGCAGCCTTCCAAGGTTCTTCAGAAACGATATATCCTCTTTTCCGAAAAGAAAGGCATATCTGATTCCCGATGAAGGGAGACTCCTGGCATGGAAAGAGAGGATGGCTGCTTTCGGAGGGCTAGTGAAGATAGGAATATCGTGGCGTGCCGGAAAGGACCCTGCCGCCAGATACATGCGTTCCACAGACCTGGAACAGTGGAAGGAACTGTTCTTAATCCCCGGGACATGTTTCATAAACCTTCAGTATGGACACTGCGCGGATGAGATCAGGGAGGCAGGGGAGAAGACCGGGGTTGTAATTCATGATTGGGATGACGCCGATCCTCTTCAGGATCTGGATTCGTTTGCAGCACAGGTGGCCAGTCTTGACCTTGTCATATCAGTCGACAATTCCACTGTCCATATGGCCGGTGCATTGGGTGTGCCCGTTTGGACCCTCTTGCCTTATGGCTGCGACTGGCGGTGGATGCGAGATGTTCCGGATACACCGTGGTATCCGACCATGAAACTTCTCAGACAGGACGGAACGGGTGACTGGGCCGAAGTCTTCTGCCGTGCCGCAAAGATGCTGAAATATCTCTGTTCAGAATGACATTCAGCAGGATATTACGCGAGTTCGCAAGAAGACTCAAGACCATAAATCCCTGGCATTTCGTCTGGATCATCTTTCTTTCGGCCGAGATCATGACTCTTTTGCTGAATGTCCTTCAGAGTCTGCTTCGATGGGAACGTATCTCCGCCGAATTGATATTCATAGGGATCATAGACGCCGGAGTAAATGCCCTGATTATCTCGCCGCTGGCGATCTATTTTCTGCGCCATACGGCGAGGCTTGAAGAAATGAATAGGCTGCTGGAAGCGGAAATATCGGAGAGGATAGATGCGGAAAAGGCGCTGAAGAAGTCAATTGAAGAACAGAAAAGACTCGAGGCCCAGCTTATGCACGCGCAGAAGATGGAAGCGGTGGGTACTCTGGCAGGTGGTGTGGCAC
>DATHCU010000350.1:0-2224 GCA_035319385.1 Thermodesulfovibrionales bacterium | reverse complement strand
TGCCAAAGGCATCTTTATTCCTTCCATTGACAACTATCCCCTGGGGAGAAGAGCGCTGAGAGGGCTGAGGTTGATACATACTCATCTGAAAGAGGAAGCCCTTACACAGGACGACCTCACGGACCTGGCATTGCTCAGGCTTGACCTTATCGTCGCTATCGGGGTGCGGGACGGACTGCCGGGCGAAACCCACATGGCACATCTGATGCCCAGAGGGGAAAAACATATCGAGGTTCTAACGTATGCCACCTTTCATGACCTTGATCTGGATTTTCCGCAATTCATCGATTCGCTTGAGGAAGAGATGCAGAGAAATAGGGCATTCAGCCCTGACGACAAGCGGGAAAGGGCGATACTGGTCAGTGTTTCGACAAAGTCCAGATCCGAACAGGAAGACTCTGTATCGGAACTCAAAGAGCTTGCCCGTTCCAGCGATATCCTGGTACTCGATGAAGTAATCCAGAGGCCGAAAGATATCAATCCCCGATATCTCATGGGAGAGGGGAAGCTCAAAGAATTGATTATCAACGCGCTGAACAGCGGAGCCACACTGCTTGTTTTCGACCAGGAATTGAGCCCCTCCCAGATAAAGGCCATCAGCGAGATAACAGAGCTCAAGGTCATTGACAGAGCTCAACTCATCTTGGATATCTTTGCCCGTCGGGCCCACAGCAGGGACGGAAAGGTGCAGGTTGAACTGGCCCAGCTCCAATACAGACTGCCGAGACTTACTGGCAAGGGGACTGCGATGTCGCGGCTCATGGGAGGTATCGGCGGAAGGGGTCCGGGCGAAATGAAGCTCGAAATCGACCGGAGGCGTGTACGCGACAGAATAGCGCTTCTTCAGAAGGATCTCAAATCCCTGGGAGAAGCTAGAAAGCAGAGGAAACAGAGGCGGGTCGAGACAGGTATCCCGATTATCTCGATAATCGGATATACAAACGCCGGTAAATCAACTCTCCTGAATTCACTGACTCAGAGCATGGTTTTTGTCGAGGATAAACTGTTTGCGACACTCGATACATCAAGCAGGCGTCTGCGGTTTCCGCGTGAAAGGGATGTTATTGTTACCGATACCGTCGGCTTTATCCGCGACCTTCCGAAGGACCTCTTTGCAGCGTTTAAGGCGACTCTGGAAGAGCTCGAGGATGCCGATCTGCTGCTCCATGTAGTGGACATATCCAATCCCCGCTTTGAGAGACATATCGATTCAGTGGAGAAGATTCTCGAACAACTGAACGTAATGGATAAACAAAGACTACTCGTCTTTAACAAGACCGATCGAGTCGATCGTGAAGAGGCCCGGAATCTGGCGGAAAGGTTCGACGCCATCGGCATTTCCGCGCTTGACCCTTCTACTTTCGGATCGCTCCTGAAGGCTATAGAAGCGCATATCTGGGAACAGGTGACAGCCGGGGAGAAGCACGAATGGACAGTCTGAGATAGAAAAAGGAGAACGTATGGAATTCATACCTAAATGGATAGCATGGGAGATCACGAGGAGATGCAACCTTAAGTGCATTCACTGCAGATCTTCCTCGGAAATTGAAGCCGGTTCTCATCCCGATCTTCCGATCGAAGAGGCCTTCCGGGTCATCGACGATATCAGCGGTTACGCAAAACCCGTGGTCGTGCTATCGGGAGGGGAACCCCTTCTCAGGAGCGACGTTTTTGAGATAGCCAAATACGGAACTGATAAGGGGCTGAGAATGTGCCTTGCGACGAACGGCACCCTTGTGACCGAAGACATCTGCAGTAAGATCAAGGAATCGGGAATCAGGATGGTCTCTCTCAGTCTTGACGGATCGGAAGAGACTGTGCATGACGACTTCAGAAGCCAGAAAGGCGCTTTCAGCGGCACCATCAACGCCGCAAGGCTGTTCAAGAAGCACGGTGTAGAGTTTCTGATCAATTCGTCCTTCACCAAGAGGAATCAGGAAGAGATCCCCAAGGTGTACCGCCTCGCAAAGGAGCTTGGCGCCGCCGCTTGGTATCTCTTCATGATCGTACCTACGGGCAGGGGTGAAGCTATCCTTAATGAACTTATATCGAAGGAAGACTACGAGAAAATCCTCGATTGGCACTATCAAATGGAGAAAGACGAAAACGATCTCCTGGTCAGGCCAACCTGCGCTCCTCATTACTACAGGGTTGTCCTTCAGAAATCAAAAGAAGAAGGAAGTTCATTTACGAGGAGAACACTTAAATTCTCTACTGGCGGATC
>DATHCU010000349.1:0-2368 GCA_035319385.1 Thermodesulfovibrionales bacterium | reverse complement strand
CCTGCTGAAGAACCTGGCCCTGGGTCGCCTTCAGTTTTTCGTAGGCTTCCTGGACTTCTCTGTTCTTTCTCTCAAGCATGTTCATCATGTTGTTGAAATGCTCGCCTATCCTGAAGACAGGATTCGTAGTAGCAGTAATATAGACCGGACAGTCCTCACAGGTCTTGATTTTCTTGGGAAGATCATACTGTACCCCACAAGCGCAGTGTGTTCCGGCTATCTGCCAGCAACGGACATATTGCGACCCGAAGCATGGGCAATCAGCCTTGCCGCAGCTAAGCGCCTCAGAGCATGTTACTAAGTTCGGGTTTTCGAAACGTATGTTGAAGCTCTGCTCGCGCTCAACCTGAAGAATAAGCCTGGAAAGCTGCTCCAATGCCCCTTCCAGTTTTTCCTTATGGTTCTGCAAGTCAATGTTCTGGGCCCTGATCTTCTCTCTCTGAGACCGTATCTCTTCGGTCGCGAGCTTTGTCTCGGTGATATCATAGAAGGTCAGGACCTGTCTTACTGAGCGCTTTCTGCCGCTTACTACTTCATAGAACGGATAGGCCTGAAGGAGCATCCACCTTCCGTTTGAGTCGTTGAAAAACTCCACCCCGCCAAACATGTGATAATCGCCGGCGACCGGAACAAACCCGGTCAGCTTCATCACCTCATACCATTTTCTGCCGATGAGGTCTTTATACTGTAAACCTGTAATTGCGCACAAGGCATGATTGCAGCGCTGCAAGGCCATCTCGGGATCGATCAGCATAAAGATTTTTTCTACGAAGTCAACGGCTGACTCCCACTCCTGCTTAGCGGTTACGATTTCATCAAAGAAGTGTTCGGCTTCATCAGCATAAGTCTTAACGAATTTACCGTCGATACCGGCCAGGTAACCTTTCCCGGGATCGATGGCCTTTCTAATGGCTGTACCGAAGCTGTTGAGATCTGTGAAGGGTTTTTTCAGATAGGAAAAGACGTTCAGTGATACCAGGTCGTAGGCATCGTCCGTCCCGCTGTATCCGGTAATGACTATGACCGGAACGGATCGAGAGATCGTGCGGATTCTCTTTATGAATTCTATGCCTGAGATATCAGGCAACACGATATCCGTTATTATGAGATCCGGCTTGGTCTTTGAATATATTTCGATGCCCTGGGCCGCATCCGCTGCCTCCTCTACCTCCAATTCCTCGGAGACGACCAACTCTCTTACCAATGTCCTTATGTAAGCCTCATCGTCAACAATGAGTATCCTCTTAGTTTCCACTCACCGACCACCTCGTACACAGACGCACTTGTCCATTATTAACATCCTGATTAATATATCGGCAAAATCGAATGGAATATTTAGCGCCCCTTTCCTGCATCGGTCTATTCAAACGGAATGGTAAGTGCATCTCCGCCGGCCTTGTTGCTCGACAAAAAATGCGGTTGACAAATAATTCTTTCAGTACCTATACTTCTAAGAAATATGGATCAGCTTATCAGCGAATTGCATGAACGGGCGACGCAGTTATTTGAAGAGGGCAAATACTCCGAAGCGGAGCCTTTGTTGAAAGAGGTGATCAGCGTTAACCCCGGCTATGCCGACATCCATAATAAGCTGGGAGTGATCTTCCATCTGAAAGGCGATTTCAAACAGGCCGCAGCCTATTTCAGACGGGCGCTCGATATAAACCCGAGTTACACGGAGGCGTCGCTGAATCTTGTCATTGCCTATAACGATATGGGTGATTTCAAGAAGGCGCGTGAGGTCTTTTCGCTCGCTGCCCAAAGGGCCCATCCGACACCGACCGCAATCGATCCGTTTATAGCGGGAAAGATTGCCAATGAGCATTTCAAGATAGGCAATATATATCTGGACTTCGGCATGAACGATGAGGCGATTGATGAATACGAGAAGGCGACAAAACTGTTTCCACGACTTCCCGATGTTCACACGAAACTCGGTATTGCGATGAGAAACAAGGGCAGGATCGAGGACGCGATTTCTCATTTTCTGAAGGCAAAGGAACTGAATCCGGATTACGGGCCCGCAAGGGTGCAGCTGGGCCTGAGCTACTATGTGAAAGGACTTACGAGACTGGCCTTTGAGGAATGGGAAAAGGCCTTAAAGCGAAATCCGGGCCTGAAAGAGGCCCAGACATATCTGAGCCTTCTGAGGAAGGGAGAGAAGTAACCTCCTGTGTCCCTCCTTGCCGCCAGGGACCTTACAATATCGTTCAGAGGGCCGGCTCACCCCTTTAATGTAGTAACCAATCTCAGTTTCTCGATCGACAAGGCGGAAGTTTTCGGACTTGTCGGTGAAAGCGGCTGCGGCAAGAGTCTGACAGCCCTGTCCATCATGAGAATACTTCCCCAGAATGCCTATGCCGTGGGA
>DATHCU010000348.1:0-5881 GCA_035319385.1 Thermodesulfovibrionales bacterium | reverse complement strand
TCATAAAGAACAGACCGAAATCAGGCGCATGCTCAGGCGGTATGGAGCACTCGAATCGGCTAAGCTAGAAAAATATCTGAATTTTCTGGCGACGACCGGATCAACGACACCCTTCATAGGCCTTTTCGGGACTGTCGTGGGAATAATGAATTCGTTCAGGGGCATCGGCTCCGCCGGAGCCGCCTCTCTTGCGGTTGTTGCGCCGGGCATAGCGGAATCCCTGATAGCCACTGCCGCCGGTCTTGTCGCCGCTATCCCTGCCGTCATCGCATATAATTACTACCTTAGTATGGCAAAGAGGATGATTATCGAGATGGAGGATTTTTCCGAGGAGTTGCTCGATTTCTTTACAGAGGATAAACAGTGAAATTCACGAAAGAAAAGCAGGTCCTTTCGGAAATTAATGTGACGCCCTTTGTTGATGTCATGCTGGTTCTCCTCGTCATCTTCATGGTGACTGCGCCTCTCCTTCAGCAGGGCATCGACGTGAATCTTCCTCAGGCCAAAGGGAAGGAACTGCCGTCTGAAGAGAGGATTACTCTCATTATCAAGAAAGGGAGTGCGATTTATATGAACGACGCTCCTGTTTCGCTGACCGAGATGGGGAAGAGGCTGAGGGCCCTGAGCGCGCAGAATCCGACTGTATTTCTGAAGGCTGACAAGGATGTGCCCTATGGATTTGTCGTTGAGGTAATGGGTGAAATAAAGGAGGCTGGGATAGAAAAACTCGGCATGATCACTGAGCCGAAGATAAGTCTCAAATGAGGGGACCGAGCCTCCAGACGACAGCGGCGCTTTCATTTGTCCTGCACATTTCTGTTTTCCTGCTGATGTTTCTTGTCTTTAAACAATCCCATCATATCGCCCTGCCTGATCACTACACGGTTAACCTTGTCAGCGTCGGCATTCCGCAGAGGGTTGAGAGGGTGGATACTGCGTCGGTCGAAGACAAAAGAGGCGAGATGAGACAGAAAGAACCTTCTGCCGCGCCGGAGCCGCGCCGGAAGAGTTCAAAAGAAGACAGATATCAGGATGCAAAAGAGAAGGAGTCTATCGAGCAAAAGATATCTCTGATGGCGGCGAAAAAGAGACTTCAGACGCGGGTCGGCGCTCGCCATATAATATCCCTGAAGGCGGGCAGGGAAAAACCTTTGAATTCCGTGAAGGCTGGTTCGGCGAAGGCCGGAGCTTCAAGGGCATATACTCCTCCTTCTTCGCCAAAGGGAGTTGCACAGGCAGATGATTATTATTTACGGGTTGTAGATGAAATAAGGCAGCAGTGGGTATGGTCCCCTAGCGATTCGGGGCGAAGGAACATCGAGGCGGTGGTGTCCATAAGAATTTTGAGAGACGGTACTGCTATTATACAAAGGTGGGAAAAGAAATCCGGAGATTCGGTATTCGACAAGTCGGCGCTCAGAGCCCTTGCAAAGGCAAGTCCGCTGTCACCGCCGCCTTATGAGATGGAGATTGGAGTGAGGTTTTATCCATGATAAAGAAACGTAAGTTCAGGATAGTTCTGGTCGGCGTGTTGTCGGCGCTTGTTATGCAGTTGTCGCTGTTGGCAGCGGATGCGAAGGTCTACGTGGATATTTCTTCGCCTGCCTTCCGAAGACTGCCGATAGCTATTCAGGAGTTCACCGGTCCGTACGGCAAGGACATATCCGATATCATCAGAAATGACCTTGATTTCACCGGACTTTTCGTGGGCATTGACAAGGAGGCCTTTGTGGAAAGTCCTTCAAGCCCTTTCAACGCTAAGAACTGGTCTTCACTCGGAGCTGAGGCTGTCCTCAAGGGAGCTTCCAGCGAAGGCAAGACAATTTCGGTGAGCGCATCGCTGTACGATGTTTATCCGGGGACGGCGATACTTCAGAAAGGCTATACAACGAGCAAGGAATATGTAAGATTGCTCGCCCATACCATTGCGAATGACGTCTATTACCTCCTGACGGGTGAAAAAGGGGTCTTCAAGACAAAGATAGCTTTCATTGCCGAGGGAAAAGGTGAGAGGGCCATATATCAAATGGATTGGGATGGCGGCCGGATGAGCAAGCTGAGTTCGGGCGGTAATATGATACTCTCCATAAGGTGGGCAAGGGACGGCTCAAAACTGGCTTTTTCCGCGGAGAGGCATAGACAATGGGCTGTTTATCTGTTAGACTTTAAAAGCAGGTCGGAGAAGAAGATCTTTGCAGCAAAGGGAACCAACATAGTCGGTGATTTTTCTCCTGACGGAAATAATGTGATCCTTTCTTCTTCCAAAGACGGCAAACCTGAACTGTATTCTATGGATATCGCAAGCGGCAACGCAACAAGATTGTCGTCCTCCCATGGAATTGAAGTTTCTCCATCTGTTTCTCCTGACGGGAAACAAGTCGCTTTTGTTTCGGACAGGGGGGGCAGCCCGCAGATATACACGATGAAGGCGGACGGCTCAGGAGTGAAGAGAATTACGTTTGACGGCTCCTACAATACTTCTCCCAGTTGGTCTCCGAAGGGCGACAGAATAGTCTATTCCGGCAGGAGAGGGACCAATCAGGTCTTTATCATCAACCCTGACGGCTCAGGGCTGATTCAGTTGACATCTCAGGGCAATAATGAAGATCCGTCGTTTTCTCCCGACGGAAGATATATCACATTTACTTCAGATAGGGATGGTGTTAAGGGTGTTTATATAATGAGGACCAATGGAGAAGCCCAGAAGCGAATTTCGCCGAAAGGCATCAAGGCCTTTTGCCCTCGATGGGCGCCGGATTTGTGAAAGTCTCACGATGCTGAGTTCGATGGGGGTGTGTGCGGGCTGGCTAAGGGGTTATTCGGAATATTATTAGTATAAGAAGAGGAGGTCTGATAATGAGGAAGATTGTCGTTATTTTGTCTTTAATCTTGTCGGTATTCATATTTGCCGGATGTCCTCCGCAGAAAGTCGTACAGCCTACGCCGGCGGAGCAGCAGGAAATGCAGGCGGGGTCGGAAGCCCAGGAATCAGCTAAGAAACTGAGCGGTACCAAACCATCCGAGCATGTGAGTGAAAAGCAGTTGGCCCGGATCGAGTCAAAAGAAGAACCTTCAGCATCGCAATACAAAGAGGTAAAAGACCTCTTTGAGGACATATATTTCGACTATGACGAGTATCAGGTCAAGCCGGCTGCCAAATCTGTCTTGCAGAAAGTAGCAAACTGGCTGTTGTTGCATCGTGGTGCCAGGGTTGCGGTCGAGGGACATTGCGACGAAAGGGGAACGAACGAGTACAATCTGGCCCTCGGAGACAGGCGGGCGAAGTCCGTCAGGGACTATCTCGTTGCCCTCGGTGTCCCTTCAGGAAGGATCGATACGATTAGCTACGGAGAAGAGAAACCTGTATGCTCCGATAAGACAGAGGCTTGTTTTTCTAAAAACAGAAGGGTGCACTTCGTGATACTGAAAGAGGCGGGCAAATAGTGGGAAAGAAAGTGATGGCCCGATTAGCCGTAGGCAGTCTCAAGTCGATTATTCTGTTTTTCTGTCTGCTTTCTGTCTGTTGTTTCTTGCCCGCGTGTGTTATGGATGCGCTGAGGGATGATGTGAACAGGCTGCAGAATGAGAATAATATCCTGAGGGCTGAGGTCGACAAACTAAAGGAAAAGTCTGTGGCCAGCACGGCGGGAGAGGATTCATTCAACGCCATCAGGCAGAGTCAGGCCGAGGTCCAGACAGAACTCTCAGGCATAACCAAAGACCTGCAAGTCCTGAGCGGTAAATTTGAAGAGAACAAAGATAATACGGAGAAGAAACTCAGAGACACGGGCCTTGAGATGGATCTTCTGAGGGCACAGATGGTGTCTGTTGAAAACCAGCTGAAGGAATCGAAGAATAGAGTGAGTACAATGGAGGAACGTTTCAGAGCTCAGAGGGAGGCCCCGAAAGAGCAACCCAAACAGCCTGAGAAGAAAACTGAGGAGACAGCGGTAAAGCCGCCGGAACCCGCAAAGGAGCAGCCTGCAAAACAGGTTGTTGCGACGGGCGGTTCGGCGAAGACAAGGTATGACGCCGCGCTTAAGCTGTTCAGAGAACAAAAATATAAAGAGGCCCGTGAAAGGCTGGATGAGTTTGTGAAAGCTTTCCCGAAAGATCAGCTAACCGAGAACGCCTATTTCTGGATTGCTGAGACGTACTATAGGGAAAAGGATTTTGAAGGCGCTATCGTCGCATATGAAACCCTCCTGAAGAAATTTCCATCGGGCCAGAAGGGCTCCGGGACGCTTTACAAACAGGCTCTTTCCTTTATCCAAATAGGCGACAACAAGAGCGGAAAGGTTATTCTTGAGCAGTTGGTTGAGAAGTATCCCAAGTCGCCCGAAGCGGAGAAAGCCAAGAGCAAACTGAAAGAACTGACGAAGCAACCCGCCAAGAAACCGGTGGTGAAGAAGAAAAAGAGATGAAGACTCTCAGAGATGGATACAAGCGCATAATTGATTACATGCGCGTATCCATCACTGACAGATGTAACCTGCGGTGCATCTATTGCATGCCTCCTGAAGGTCTGAGGCCGATCAGGCACAAGGAAATCCTCAGATACGAAGAAATACTGCGTGTCGCAAGAGTGGCTGTCAAAGTGGGCGTCAGGAGGATTCGCATAACAGGAGGCGAACCTCTTGTGCGAAGAGATGTCTCTCATCTCATCGCACAGTTAAGTGCTATCGAAGACCTTCAGGATCTCAGCCTCACAACGAATGGCATCCTCCTGGAGGACCACGCTGAAGAGCTTGCCAGGGCCGGACTCAGTAGAGTGAACGTCAGCCTTGATTCATTGCGCCCCGAAAGATACAGGGAGATTACGCGCGGCGGAGATCTTGGAGCGGTGCTAAGAGGCATTGATGCCGCCCGGAAGGCAGGCCTTGAGCCGATAAAGATCAATATGGTCCCGGTCCGCGGGATCAATGATGACGAGATAGCGGACTTCTCGAGATTGACGCTGGAACTTCCGTATCAGATAAGGTTCATAGAGTTCATGCCTTTTGGTTCCCGTGAATTGTGGAGTCCCGAAAGGTTCATTTCATCTGATGAAATGCGATCCCTGGTTGAAAAAATCGCCCCCCTTCAACCTGCCGGACATGACCGGGAGGGTCCTGCCAGATATTTCAAGCTTGAAGGTGCTGCTGGTATGCTCGGATTCATAAGTCCACTCAGCAATCATTTCTGCGCAGAATGCAGCCGGCTCCGACTTACAGCCGACGGGAAACTGAGGCCGTGTCTGTTTTCTGAGACTGAGATCGACCTCAAACCCGCTCTGCGCAGCGGAGCCGGGGATAGTGAAATTGAACGTATGATCAAACTCTCCGCGGAGATAAAGCCGAAGGGGCATGAGATAAGGATACAGGACCCTGGGCTCAGAAAACTGATGCAGGCCAGGAATAAGACTCTGAAGCCGATGTCCCAAATTGGTGGGTGAATAAAGGATATTACTGGTCGGGGCGAGAGGATTTGAACCTCCGACTCCACGGTCTCGAACCGTGTGCGCTACCAGGCTGCGCTACGCCCCGTACAGAAATAATACCATATAGCTACTACATCATTGCAATAGAATGTAATCGGCGTCATCCGGCGTAACCGCGGTTGGATCAATATAGCCGGGCATTTGGTGCAGTACTACTCTGAAGGATGTCTCCTCGGATATTGTGTGCATCTGTTGGGGGATGCCTCTTTTCCACGCGTGACCATTACCGGTGAGTATGACTATCTTCATATCCGGATTCTTTTTCAGGTATGAGATAGCGTTGTGAGCCATGGCCTGGTTCCACAGCATCTGCGCCTCGCAGAAGAACTGAAACTGCTTGCCTCCGTGTCCCTGCATCGCGTAAGCCCGCCTGATGAACTGCATGTATTGCTCATTGACGAC
>DATHCU010000347.1:0-7156 GCA_035319385.1 Thermodesulfovibrionales bacterium | reverse complement strand
TGCCTTTTCCTATTACGCCCGTACCGTGCGCGTCATCAATATACAACATTGCACCATACTCTTTGCAGATTTCATGTATGCCGGTCAGAGGAGCGAGGTCCCCATCCATGCTGAAAACCGTATCCGTTACCACGATTCTTCTTCCGGATGACTCTTTGGACATCAAGTCCTTTAGGTGGGATACATCCTTATGCCGGTAAATGTGTATTTTTGCCCTGCTCAGTCTGCAACCGTCAATAATGCTTGCGTGGTTCAGTTCATCACTGAAGATTGCGGTTTCAACGTCCGCGATGGATGGTATGGCGCCCGTATTAAGGGCATATCCGGAATTAAAGACAAGCGCTGACTCAGTTCTCTTAAAGGCAGCCACTCTTTTTTCCAGTTCCGCATGGAGATCGCATCCGCCGCCGAGGAGTCTTGAAGCACCGGAACCAAATCCGTACGGATCAACTGCATCCTTGGCCTTTTCCCTGACATACAAATTGCTTGCGAGCCCAAGATAGTCATTAGAGGCAAAATTGATATACTCCCGCCCACGGATCTTTATCCTGTGCCCCTGGGCGGAGCTGCGGTCCATTATGTTTCTTAAAAGGTTTTCCCTCTCCAGAATATCCAGTTTTTCTGAAAACATACGGTATTTTACCAGAATCCCCGAGGGGGGATTTGAGAATGCTGTGAAAATTCAATCCGGCTGCTTTCTTCCACAAAAACCTCTTGACAATATTTTAAATCCTGTGGTAATCTTCCCCTGTTTTTTAATCTTCTCGATGGAAGGTGAAATATGCTCGATATTCAACCAATCTGGCTTCTTGTTTTGGCGGTCAACTTTCTTGTTTTGATGTTAGTCTTAAATGCTATTCTCTTCAAACCCCTTATGCAAATCTTCAAGCAACGTGAAGATACGGTAAAGGGCGACCTTGACGGTGCCAGGGACATGGCTACCAAAAGGGAGGACAGCATTGCCAAGCTGAACAGGGAACTTGCCGATTCAAGGACCAAGGCAAAAGATGTGTTTGAGACCATTCGCGGTGAGGGTGTGCTCAAACAAAAAGAAGCTGTCTCCGCTGCAGAGGCAGAGGCCGTGTCGATGATCGAAAAGGCGCGCGCCGAGATCAAGGCCGATGCTGAAAAAGCAAGGGCAGGGTTAAAGGCAGATATCGACAAGTTCTCAGATGAAATTGTCAGAAAGCTGGTGAAGGTATAATTATGAACGAGAAAAGTCAGAAGTCAAAGTTCTTGCAGATTCTTGCTTTTTGCGCATTTAATTTCGCATTTACTGCGGTTGCGTTTGCCTCGGGGGGGGAAGAGCACGGGGATCTTTTCAAAGAATACATGTGGAAGATCATCAATTTCCTGGTTCTTGTTGTCGTCCTCTTCAAGTTTGCAAAGAAACCCTTGCAGAATTTTCTCCAGCAAAGGTCTGAGACGATAGCAAAGACCCTCCAGGAAGCCAAGGCCGCGAGAGAAGCCGCCGAAAAAGCCCTCAGGGAAGTGGAGGGCAGGCTCAAGACAAAGGACGCCGAGATTGAGGCAATACTTGCCGCTGCAAAACGCTCAGGGGAAATCGAGCGCAATCTGATCGTCGAGGAAAGCGCGAGACTGAAAGAAAAGATAGTGGAGCAGGCCAAGACTAACATAGCGTTCGAACTGAAACAGGCCAAGGAAATAATCAAGGCTGAAGCAGTTGAGTTGGCCATGGAACTTGCAGAAAAGAAGCTCAAGGAAAAACTGACGCAGACCGAGCAGGAGAAGCTTCTTGACGACTCTTTGGTTAAGATAGGAGGCAGAGGTTGAAACCGGTAAAGCAGGCAAACAGGTATGCAAAGGCATTACTGAGGAACGTCGGCATCGAGAATACGCCTCAGGCACTGACCGAACTCATATCGGTCAATGACCTTATGGTCAGGAGCAAGGAGTTCAGGAGTTTTCTTATCAACCCGCGGTTTACTTCCGAGGAAAGAGCAACTGTTATCAAATCTGTATCTGACCGGATGAAGATATCTGATAGTACGGTCAAATTTATCTCGCATATCTCCGAGGTCGGAGTCATCGCGGCCCTCGCAGATATCATCAGAATCGCCACAAGCCTCTACCTTGAAAGGAAGAAGAAGGCCAAGGCAGTTGTAATGACACCGATTGCGATCAGTAAGGAGCGTGAGAGCGCGCTGAAGGCATCCCTCAAGAAAGTGTCCGACAGGGATGTGGATCTGGAATATGTGATTGACCCTTCCCTACTTGGCGGAATCCTTATAAAGATGGGAAGCACCATGTATGATACGAGCATAAAGGGCCAGTTAAGGCTTTTAAAAGATGAGCTAATAAAGGGGTGACATTATGGCAGAGATTAAGACAGAAGAAATAAGCGAACTTTTGAAGAAGCAGATTACTGACTTTGAGAAGAAGGTTGATGTAAGCGAGATCGGCACTGTTACATATATCGGTGACGGTGTCGCAAAGATCTATGGCCTTGACAATTGTATGGCTATGGAGATGCTCGAGTTCCAGAACGGCGTTATCGGCATGGCCCTGAACCTTGAAGAGGATTCGGTCGGCGCGGTTCTGTTCGGCGAGGACAAGCTTGTTAAGGAAGGCGATATCGTAAAACGCACCGGTAAGGTTATGGAAGTCCCGGTCGGCGAGGAACTTAAGGGAAGAGTGGTTAATGGAATCGGGCAGCCGATTGACGGAAAAGGTCCGCTTAACTGTAAGCAGACAAGAAAAGTCGAGGTTGTTGCGCCGGGTATCATTAGAAGGAAACCGGTTCATGAGCCGCTCCAGACAGGGATTAAGGCAATCGACGCCATGATTCCGATCGGAAGAGGACAGAGGGAACTTTGCATCGGTGACCGTCAGATCGGGAAGACAGCTATCCTTATTGATACGATTATCAATCAGAAAGGCGGCGATGTTACCTGTATATATGTTGCGGTCGGACAGCGCAGACCTGCCGTCGTTAATACCGTAAAGAAACTCGAGGAAATGGGCGCACTGGAGCACACCATCGTTGTTGTTGCTACGGCGAGTGAGCCGGCGCCGATGCAGTATATAGCACCGTATGTCGGCTGCACCATGGGTGAGTACTTCAGGGACAACGGCAAAGCGGCATTTATCGCATATGACGACCTTACAAAACAGGCGCAGGCATACAGACAGCTTTCACTGATCCTGAGACGTCCTCCTTCACGTGAGGCTTATCCCGGTGACGTCTTCTATCTCCATTCAAGGCTTCTCGAAAGGGCGGCAAAGATGAGCGACTCCCTGGGCGCCGGTTCACTTACGGCAATCCCGGTTATTGAGACGCAGGCCGGTGACGTTTCCGGTTTTATCCCGACAAACGTTATTTCTATTACAGACGGGCAGATCTATCTCGAGCCTGAACTTTTCTACGCCGGTGTCAGACCTGCTGTTAACGCCGGACTTTCAGTCAGCCGTGTCGGTGGCGCTGCGCAGATCAAGGCCATGAAACAGGTCGCCGGTATGCTCAGACTCGACCTTGCACAGTACAGAGAGTTGGCGGCGTTTGCTCAGTTCGCATCCGACCTCGACAAAGCCACCCTCGCACAGATCGAGAGAGGAAGAAGAATGGTCGAACTTCTGAAGCAGGACCAGTTTGTTCCGATGTCGGTTGATGATCAGATAATTGTCATTTATGCAGGAACCCAGGGTTTCCTCGATGACATACCGGTTGAATCGATAAGGGCATTTGAGGAAGCGTTTATGAGATATATCAGGGCTGAAAAGCAGGCCCTTAAGAAAGAGATCATGGAAAAGAAGGCACTGGATGATGACCTTAAAGCAAAGCTTAATGAGGCGATTACAGCTTTCAAGAAAACCTTCTCAGCATAACAGCTTTGTGATAGGAGAGGATAAATGGCAACTTTAAGGGATATAAGAAAAAGATTAAAAGCAATCCAGAGCACCAAGAAGATTACTGCTGCCATGAAGATGGTTGCTGCGGCGAAGATGCGGAAGGTCCAGGACCGGATGCTGAATTTCCGGCCCTATGCATCAAGGATGGGAACCGTCCTGACTGACCTTGCGAGCGTAGCCGAGCGCGAGATACATCCTCTGCTCGCATTGAGGATGAAGAAGAATGTCGAAGTTCTTGTAATAACATCCGACAAGGGTCTCTGCGGCGCCTTTAATACGAATATCCTGAAGGCCGCCAACAACTATATAAATGACCTTAAGAAGGAAGGCGTTGGCCTCAGCCTGAGTGTTGTCGGCAGAAAAGCACGCGACTTTTTCAAGAGAAGAAACGTCCCGATGAGAAATGCATGGGTCGGACTTTCCGGAAGAATTTCGTATGCCAATGCCCAGGAAATAGCTGCCAGCGTCATCGAAGGATATACCAGCGAGACTTTTGATGAAGTGGTTGTCATCTACAATGAATTCAAGTCCATGATAGCCCAAAAAGTCACCATCATGAAGCTTCTGCCGATTGGCGTGATAGAGGGTGAAGCGACTCAGAAAGAAGCCTCTATGACGGCAGATTACCTTTATGAGCCTTCACGGGCTGCGATATTCGAGAGATTGCTGCCGAAATATATTGAGATACAGGCTTACAAGGCATTGCTCGAATCCTCTGCAGCAGAGGAAGCTGCAAGGATGGCTGCCATGGAAAATGCCACAAAGAACTGTTCTGAACTTATTATTAAGGTAACACTTCTGGCGAACAAGGTAAGACAGGCGGCGATCACGGGTGAACTTATGGACATTGTCGGTGGTGTCGAGGCGTTAAAGGACTAAGGAATTTAGGATTAAAGAATTTTAATATAGTTTAGGGGGTATCACGATGAACGAAGGAAAAGTAGCACAGGTAATCGGCGCGGTTGTAGACTTAGAATTCGAAAAAGCACTTCCGAAGGTTAAGGATGCAGTCTTGGTTGACCATCCGGGAGACCCTTCCAAGGGTATCCCCGAGATTCACATTACCCTTGAGACCGCTATTCACCTTGGCGAAAATAAGGTAAGAACCATTGCTATGGGTCCGACTGACGGCCTCGTAAGAGGCATGAAGGTTGTGGATACTGGTCAGCCCATAACAGTTCCAGTAGGAAAAGGGTCATTAGGAAGAATCCTCAATGTCATTGGCGAACCCGTTGATGAAATGGGGCCGATAGAGACACCGGATAGGATGCCTATTCACCGGTTGGCGCCGGACTTTGTTGAACAGGAAGCCACCACACAGGCATTTGAGACGGGCGTTAAAGTTTTTGACCTCCTTACCCCGTTCGTCAGAGGCGGTAAAATGGGTATGTTCGGCGGCGCGGGAGTCGGCAAGACCGTTGTTATCATGGAGATGATTAACAACATCGCCATGGTCCACGGAGGTATATCGGTTTTCGCGGGCGTTGGTGAGAGAACAAGGGAAGGAAACGATCTGTATCTCGAAATGAAGCACTCAGGCGTTTTACCGAAGGCAGCCCTTATCTATGGTCAGATGAACGAGCCGCCCGGAGCAAGGGCAAACGTAGGACTGAGCGCTCTTACCTGCGCTGAGTATTTCAGAGATCAGGGACAGGACGTTCTCCTGTTTATTGATAATATCTTCAGGTATACACTCGCATGGGCTGAAGTCTCGGCCCTTCTCGGAAGAATGCCTTCCGCCGTCGGTTACCAGCCTACTCTGGGTACTGACATGGGCGCACTTCAGGAAAGAATCACCACCACAAAGAAAGGCGCTATCACATCGATGCAGGCTATTTACGTCCCTGCTGACGACTTGACCGACCCTGCGGTTGCGACTGCATTTACCCATCTTGACGGAACAGTCGTTCTCTCAAGACAAATTTCAGAGCTCGGTATTTACCCTGCGGTTGACCCCCTTGACTCAACCTCGAGAATTCTTGATCCGAAGGTCATTGGGGAAGAGCATTACGCTGTCGCAAGAAGTGTTCAGAAGACCCTCCAGAGATACAAAGAACTTCAGGACATCATAGCAATCCTCGGTATCGAAGAACTCTCGGAGGATGACAAGATGCTTGTTGCAAGAGCAAGAAAGCTCCAGAGATTCCTGAGCCAGCCATTCCATGTTGCAGAGGCATTCACCGGTCAAAAAGGCAAATATGTCAAAACAGCGGATACGATAAAAGGATTTAAGGCTATCGTGGCCGGACAATACGATGATCTGCCTGAGCAGGCATTCTACATGGTTGGACCGATTGAAGAGGTTGAGGAAAAGGCCAAGAAACTCGGATGGAGCAGACAGGCGTAAAGAAATAAAGGCGAAGGCAGGAGAATAATTCATGGAGAAGGAAAGTAAATTTAAACTTGAGATCGTTACCCCTTACGGGCTCATTTTGAGTGAGGATGTCGACGAAGTAACGTGCACCGGAAGTGAAGGCGATTTCGGTGTTCTTCCGGGCCATGTCCCTTTCTTTACAACCTTGAAAATCGGGATGCTCATCTACAAGAAGGGAAATGCTACCAAGTATGTCTTTGTCAACTGGGGCTATGCTGAGGTCAGCGCGGAAAGAGTCATGATCCTGGCCGACAGCGCTGAAAAGGCTGAGGACATTGATGTTGAGAGGGCAAAGGCAGCCATGAAGAGGGCCGAGGATAGGATGAAGAAAGCAGAGGAATTTGACTTTGCGAGGTCGACGTCATCACTTGAAAGGGCTTTGTCGAGGGTACAGATATCTGAAAAACGCTCTGCATAATTGTTAGAAATAGATCGATTCACGAAGAGGGTCATGCTTTAAAGCATGGCCCTCTTTTTTGTTTCCTGTCGCACATCACATCATTTCCGGAATCCCTCTTGCTGCAGATGTAAATATTAAGCAAGCCAGAATTTTCAAATTGATAATTGAGACTTTGGTATGTTATAAAAACTGAAGTCGTGCTCGAAGAATGGCGATATGGACAGAGAAAAGTTACTGATAATAGACGACGAAGAGTATATACTGAATCTCTCCAGGGATATCCTCACAAAGAGCCGCTACACCGTGAGAACGGCGCTCAACGGTAACGAGGGCTTAAAGCTGTTTGAAAAAGAGACCTTTGACCTTATACTGACTGACATAAAGATGCCCAAGATCGACGGGCTTGACGTCATCAGGCACGTCAGAGTCACAAACAAAGAGATCCCCATTATTGTCATCACCGGGCATGGGACCCTTGATGTGGCTATCAATTCACTGAGGCTGGGAGCTCA
>DATHCU010000346.1:0-6302 GCA_035319385.1 Thermodesulfovibrionales bacterium | reverse complement strand
CATACTGCTCGACAGGATATGTGAATATCTGCCCCGGGGGCCTCAGTATTATTCTGATGATCTAGTGACAGACCAGCTTGAGAGATTCATGGTCGCCGAGATAATAAGAGAGAAGATCATGGAATTGACGGAGGAAGAGATACCTCATTCTGTTGCTGTTCAGGTCAATATGTGGAAGGAGAGAGAAGACGGACTCGTCTCGATAAGCTGCAATATTTTTGTGGAAAGAGACGGTCAAAAGGCTATAATAATAGGGAGAGAAGGGTCAATGCTGAAAACCATCGGAACCAAAGCGAGAATGGACATTGAAAAGCTCCTGAATGCGAGGGTCTTTCTCGAGTTGTGGGTCAAGGTCAAGAAGAACTGGAGGAACGACAACCGTCTTCTCCGCGAATTGGGATACCTGTAGATGCTTGTTCAGATGAAGGTTGAGGGCATGCTCTTCGATCCCCGCAGCAATATGTATATCCTCCTTCTGAAAGAGGTGGAAGGCAACAACACTCTTCCGATATGGATAGGCAAGCCGGAGGCTGACTCGATTGCCCTTGCCATGGGGAAGGTCGAGACACCTCGTCCGCTTACTCATGACCTTGTGAAGAATATTGTTGACGGTCTGAAGATAAAGATAACGAAGATAGTCATAACCGAGATTCAGGACAATACTTATTATGCCCTGCTCTGCCTGAATGACGAGAAGCAAGAGACTTATGTTGATTCGCGTCCCAGCGACGCTGTTGCTGTAGCCCTGAGGGTGAGCGCACCGATCTTTGTCGAAGACAGCGTGCTGGAGCAAAAGAGTTCGTCTGACGAACTGGAAGAATGGCTCAAGAATCTCAAGCCTGAAGATTTCGGCAATATCATGTAATGCTCACAAGGACTGACGGTATCGTCCTTAGAACAATTCCCTTCGGCGAAGCAGACCTCATTGTAACATATCTCACAAGCGATTACGGTCTCGTGAAGACGTTTGCAAAGAGCCCGCGCAAGATTAAGAGCCGTTTCGGAAGCAGCCTCGAACCCCTGACACATGCGCGAATATCGTTCTGGGGCAAAGAAGATGCAGCTCTGCCGAGGCTTACTCAGTCGGATATTATAGATACCTTTCATCACTTGAGAGACAATATCCATCGCTTTCTGAGAGTGTCGGAAATTGTTGAACTGACGCTCCAGTTTCTCCCTGAGAGAGACGCAAACAAGCGCGTTTATTCTCTTCTGCTGGAAACGCTGAAAGCTGTGGAGAGACAACAGGAGATTCCTGCGGGTCATGCCGGCGTGAGCAGAACAACCCAGTCCCTTCCCATCGTCTCTGACAATGGAAAGGGAGTATTAACGGAGAGTATGATACTGGATCAATATAAAGTAAGGTTCCTTGAATTGGCCGGGTTTGCCCCAAAGCTGGACGCCTGCGGGAGATGTGGCAGGAGCGGATACAGCTTCTTTCTGTCGCACGGGGCGATCCTGTGCGAAGAGTGCATAAGAACGCTGGAAGCAATGACCCCCGGAAATGGTTCTGCGATCCGCCTGTCTCCGGCTGTAGCAAGATTCTATAAGGATCTGCTCACCTGGGAAGTGACGAAGATAAGCCGCCTGAAGCCCTCCGATACCCTGTATGCCGAACTCTCAAGGGTCTTGAATGCCCATATTCAATTCATCCTTGCCAAGCCTCTGAAGACGAGGACCTTCCCCCAGACTATCAAGATGGATTGATTTTTTCTTGAAATTAACTGATCTTTCCTATAATATCTTCTTGTATGTTGAATAATTTCTTTAACCCGAAGTCGATCGCTGTCATTGGGGCATCAAGGACTCCAGGCAAGGTTGGATTTGACATCCTCAGAAATATTATTCAGTACGGATATGAAGGCTCCGTGTATCCTATCAACCCCTCTGCCGGCGAGATATTGGGGAGAAGAGCATATCCCTCGCTTCAGGATGTACCGGACAAAATCGATCTCGCAGTAGTTGTTGTCCCCTCCAAGAACGTGCTGGACGTAATAGGACAATGTGGCGCCAAGAGCATAGATTCTGCCATTGTCATTACTGCCGGGTTCAGGGAGAGCGGAATAGAGGGCTCCAAGCTCGAAGCCGAACTGATAGGCAGGGCAAAAGAAGCGGGGGTGAGATTTGTCGGGCCCAACTGTCTTGGAATGATCGATACTCATTCAAAGATTAATGCCTCTTTTGCTGCGGGCATGCCCGCGAAGGGCAGCATAGGTTTCTTCTCGCAATCCGGTGCGTTATGCCTCGCCATTCTCGACAGGGCTCTGCCAGATGAAATTGGGTTCTCCAAATTCATCAGCATGGGAAATAAGGCTGATGTCTCGGACATCGACATCATGCTGGCCCTTGCTGAAGATGAGAATACAAAGGTGATACTCGGATATATCGAGGGGGTCGGGGACGGCAGAAAGTTCATGGAGGTTGCTGCAGAGGTTTCCAGAAAGAAACCCGTAATCATTCTGAAGTCCGGCATCACCAGTTCGGGCGCAAAGGCAGCGTCCTCCCATACGGGAGCCCTTGCGGGAAGGGAGGCGGCTTTTGACGCGGCTTTCAGGCAAAGCGGGATTATCAGGGTGCATACGATTAATGAACTGTTCAATTATGCTGTTGCTTTTGCAAATCAGCCTTTGCCGAAGGGTCCGAATATTGCGATAATAACCAATTCTGGCGGGCCCGGCATCCTTGCGGCTGATGCGTGCGATAAGGCCGGCCTGCAGCTTGCTCCACTGCACAAGGAACTGGTGGATGAGCTGAGGACATTCCTGCCACCTGTTGCATCTTTTTATAATCCCATCGATATCCTTGGAGATTCGGGCGCGGATCGATATGAAAAGGCCCTTAATACTGCTCTCAAAGATGAGAGGATGAACGGTTTTATGGTGCTGCTGACGCCGACGGCAACGGTTGATGTAGAGGCAACCGCTACCGCTATTACGGACATCTCAAGGACAATAGACAGGCCGATCCTCACCTCATTCATGGGGAAGAAGAGTATAGACGCGGCATCGAAGACTCTAACCAGATACGGTGTTCCGAACTACAGCTATCCGGAAGAGGCTGTTTCGGCCATGGATGCTATGTATCGTTATAATCTCTGGATCAACAGACCTGAAAAGACCTATTCGAAATTTGACGGAATGAAAGAGAAAGCCTCCCAGGTGTTTGAGAATGCCATACGGGAGGGGCGGGATCGCCTGGCGGAGCTTGAAGTGCATGATGTCCTGCATGCATATGGGTTCCCCCAGCCGAGAAGTCTGTTCGCACGGACATCCGAAGAGGCTGTCGCCGCTGCGAAGGGCATAGGATATCCGGTTGTTATGAAGATCATCTCACCCCAGATCGTCCACAAAAGCGATATAGGCGGTGTGAGAGTCAATCTGAAAAACAAGAAGGATGTTGAAAATGCCTTTTTCGACATTACGACGCACGTGAAGAATATCATGCCGGCAGCTCACATCTACGGAGTGCTTATTCAGGAGATGGTCCCCAAAGGAAAAGAAATTATTATGGGGATAACAAAAGACCCTCAGTTCGGACACATGATTATGTTCGGATTGGGAGGCATATATGTCGAGGTCCTCAAAGATATTTCATTCAGGATCGTGCCTCTGAGCGAGGAGGATGCCCATGAAATGATCCGCGAAACGAGGACGTTTCCACTACTTCGGGGGGTCAGGGGCGAGGCGGAGGCCGACATAGAGGCCATCGAGAGATCATTGCTTGTGCTCTCGCAGATGGCTCTGGATTTCCCCCGAATCATCGAGGCTGACATAAACCCTTTGCTTGTACAGCAGAGGGGACAGGGAGTTGTTGCGATCGATGCACGATTTGCCATAGGAGGTGAATGACATGACTACTTTATATGTAGGGTCCACCGGGGGATTTACCGGAAAGACCCTGGTCTCGATGGGATTAGGGCACAAGTTTCTGAACGACGGTTTCAAAGTGGGATATATAAAGCCTGTTGGCATACTGCCTGTAAAGGTAAACGGCACATTGACCGACAATGACGCATGGCGTATCTACAGGGCCCTGAACCTCAAGGACCCTCTTGAGGAGATTTGTCCGGTTGTGCTGACACAGGAGTTGATGGTCAAGAGCTATCTGAAGGACGTTAAGGGACTTATGAGTAAGATAGAGAAGTCCTTCGGGTTGCTGTCCAAGGATAAAGACATCATGATCGTAGGAGGCTACGGCAGCATTTACACCGGCAGTTTCCTGGATCTGCAGGGCATCAAGATCATAAAACGGCTTGATGCCAAGGTCGTGGTTGTTGTCAAATATGAAGGCGAGTATATCGCCGACTATGTCCTTCAGGCCAAGAAGGACTTGAAAGAGCGCTTTCTTGGTGTGATCTTGAACAAGGTGACGCCAGAGTATAAGAGAAGTGTTGAGGAGTACGTTGAACCTTTTTTCAAACGCAAGGGAATAGATATTCTCGGAAGTCTGCCTCACGATCCTGTAATCGGATCGATAACAGTGGAGGAATTGAATGAGATGCTCGGGTCCAAGGTGCTGTGCGGCCATGAGAAACTGGGCAATCTCGTCGAGCATTTTCTGATCGGTGCCATGCAGGTTGACAAGGCGATCGAGTACTTCAAGAAGACAAGGAACAATGCGGTTATCGTTGGAGGGGATAGGGCTGACATTCAGTTGTCGGCGATGGAAACCGGTTCAGTCTGCCTCATTCTTACGGGAGATCTGTACCCGAGCGAGATGATCATCTCGAGGGCAGAGGAGAAGGAAATCCCCATCCTGAGCGTGCGGGAGGATACTTACAGCATTGCAAAAAAACTCGAGAAGTTGTCTTCCAGACTGAGACTGAGGGACAAGTCAAAAGTGGAGCGTGGCATGAGCATTGTTACCGGACATGTCGATTTCCAAACGATTTACAGGAAGCTCGGAATAAGAAGCTGACTCCGCCCCAAAAAAACTGGCATAGACATAGGAAAAGCTAGAAAGAAGGGAACCATATGGATGACTGTCAGTCATGGATGCCCTTAAACCATACCTCATTGCCGTATAAGATATTATCGGTCCGGAACGTGAATCAATTTCTGAAGCGAAAAAACTACCTCAAAATTCGAAGCTGAGACCTCCGCTTCGTCTTTGGTCTCATCAAGGTTACCCGTGATTTTTGCTTTAGAAATCGAGCCACGTGCCTTGCCTCCGGTGCTTTGAAATCTTTGCTTTGGATCTGTCCCCATTTCATTGACAATAGTCTTGACAAGACAGGAGTCTTTGATATATAAACTCTGCATGGAGTTTTCGCTCAACCTCGCTGATTTCTGCTGTCCGAACGAAGCCTGTGAAGATCACGGCAAGAAGGGACATGGAAATATTGTTCTTTACGACAGGTACGGCAGAGATCGGAGAAAACTCTTGAAATGCCGGACGTGCAGTTTCAGGTTCTCCGAGAGGCGAAGTTCGTTTGCCTTCGGACTCCATACCGAGGAGTCCAAAATAAGGGAAGTCATCCGGTGCCTGACAGAGGGGATGAGTTTCAGAGAGGCTGCCGAGGCATCTGATCTTGATAAGGATACGGTGCAGCGAATATGGAAGCGGTTTCTGCAGACATGTGAGGATTCCATGGACAGCCTTTTGAAAGAATTTAATATCAAACTGGCGGATGTTATTATGCTATTGCATAAAAGGATTCAGACAAGGGTGAAATAGGAAATGGGAAAGATAAGAGTTGCGGTCGCCGGAGTTGGAAATTGCGCTAGTTCATTGATCCAGGGTGTATCACATTACAGGACTCTAGGCAATGAGAATACTGAAAAGTCCCTTGGATTGATGCATTACAGCCTTGGAGGATACAGGCCGGATGATATAGAGTTCGTGGCTGCTTTTGATATTGATAAGAGAAAAGTCGGTAAACATATCTCCGAAGCAATTTTTTCAGATCCTAACTGCACTAAGACAATTTCAGGAAATATCGAGAAATCTCCCGTGGTCGTATCCATGGGAAAGGTCCTCGACGGGGTTTCTGCACACATGGAGGATTATCCTGAAAACAGGAGATTTGCCGTTGCCCGAACGAGACCCTGCGACGTTCTGAAAGTGCTGAGAGAGAGCAGGTCCGACATACTGCTCAATTATCTTCCTGTTGGTTCGGACAAGGCTACGGCTTTTTACGCAGATGCATGTCTTAATACAGGCGTCAGTCTGATCAACTGTGTGCCTGTCTTTATAGCGTCTGATAAGGGATGGGCAAGGAAGTTTCAGAAGAAGAGGATCCCGGTGATTGGGGATGATGTCAAGAGCCAGATTGGGGCTACTATAATCCATCGGATGCTGAC
>DATHCU010000345.1:0-5093 GCA_035319385.1 Thermodesulfovibrionales bacterium | reverse complement strand
TCAGGTATGTGCCTTCGTTCTATAGGCACTTCGTTGCTGAATTTCTCTCTCTTCTTCTCACGAAGCGCGCTTAGGTCATTCAGATTGTCTGAGCCGGCTGTTTCAAATGTCTGACATCTGACGACAATTTCCTCCCCTTTCTGCGTATTGACATGGACCATGAAATAGTCTCCCAAATCGGTGAAGCAAAGGTCATAGCCGCTGTTGGGAAAACTCGCATTCACGAGATGGCAACTTGCGAACTCGTCGCAGTAATCGTTGCACTCAAGCCCGATCAGGGTTATCATATTCTTTCGGGTCAGATAGTTATAATCCTTCGGACGTTCGGAAAGGACCATGTTCAGGCACTGAATTCCCGCCAGATCGCATGTGTGCAATCCGAAAATCGTCATTGGCTCATACTCCACAACAGGCTCGGCGCTGAAGACTTTGCCAGAGTTGAATTCAAGAAGGGTCTCGCGCTGCGGCAGAAAGAATTTCTTTGCCGGAAGAATAGTCGGGATATATCTCAAAGCAATCTGATTGCCGTCAGTCACTTCCTCATACGCGAAATTATTGTAACCCTTCGGCACCGGCGCAACCAATTTCTGCATTGCCGCAAGACCAGAAATGAATCCGTTGAACCTTTCCTTTTTGAGAATCACATATTGCATTTCTTCCATGGCAGCCTCTTTGTAGTTGATCTGGATTTTTATTCAGTCATCAAAAAGATATCGAAAACAGTAAATAACAACCTTGAAACAACAACCGTGTTTTCATTTACTGTAGATATTTTGACGAGCCACTGTCAAGGTCTTAGCGCCGGTTGATCAGGTCTCAGGGAGAAATGGACAACGAGCGCATTTCCCGTCGGCCTGCAGCGGGGTTAGCGAGCGAACACAGATGAATAATTCCCTATGGCAAGATACCCTGAGGTCTCTGCATCGCAGGGTTCTTCATTGCACAATCCTGGCCTAAAACTCCTTGAATACCTTGGCCAACGAGTCCCCCGCCACATGCATCCTGAACTCATTGAAATATCCGAAAGGTGTGAGCATAATTTCATATCCGGTCCTCTTCAGTCTCTCGATGACGTCGTCAAGCAATGACTTCGCGAACTCGGGCGAAGACTTGCTGGAAGACAGGTGATTGAATGAATGGAGCACAACGGTCTTTGTACTAAATTTGCCGGCGATCCACTTAGTATTCTTGACGAATTTCTGAATCACGTTCTCTCTTTTGCCCTCGTCCTCAGCTTCAACGTGAAAGAAGATCACCACCGCCTTTTCGCAAGCCTCTTCTCCATCGGCGTCGGGGACATCCGGAAGGCTCTTCGAAGCGGTCTTATACCACCAGTCATTTACATAAAACATCAGAAGTTTCACGATGCAACAATTATATCAGAAGAGGATATATGCCCGCATGTCGTCTGCATGAAATGGAGAAGCATGTTTTCTCTCGTCGCTCAGCCCTTGTCATCTTGCCGGGCTGCAAGTAGAATATTACGAAGAGAATTTGTATGAAACAATTCAGCGGCGATATCACTCTCATGCCCTTGCCCGACCTCCTGCAATGGGTCGAAATAAACAGAAAGACGGGTGTGCTTACGATCAAGAATGCCGACGTCAAGAAGCAGTTCTATTTTCAGGACGGCAAGATGACTTTCGTGTCTTCGAACAGAGAAGGGGAGCGCTATGCAGAGTTCTTTTCGAAAGCGGGGCAGACTGATACTGGCAAGATGGAAGCGTTCCTCCGGGAAGCCAGCAGGCTCGGTGTGCCTTTTACCGGTTACCTGATAGCGGAAGGAGTTGTCTCCAAAAAGGGAGTAGAACAGTCCATGATAGCGCTGATTGAGAAGGCCCTGACAGATGCCTTTGAATGGAAGGCCGGCTCTTTTGAATTCAGTAATGTCGCTCCCTCTTTCACTCTTAACGGTCCTGTGATGTTCGAGACGTCCTTTGCGGTGTTGAAGGCCCTCAAGCTCCTGGATGAAAAATTCAGGACAGCCTCTGATGCGGTGGCTGCCAATGTTTTCAAGCAGATAACAGGACAGATCTCGGAAGGGAACATTGAGATCCCTCCGGTTCCCGACGTCATGCTGAAACTGAACGAAGCCATAAAGAGCGATACTGTCTCTAATAGGGATATCATCAAACTGATCATGTCTGATCAAATCCTTACATCCAAGATCCTCAGGGTGGTCAATTCGCCGTTCTACAGCCCGCTTGAGGAGATCACCTCTCTTCAGCAGGCCATCATCATCATGGGGCTGAAGTCCATCCTCAGTATTGTTGCGGTGCATTCACTCAGCGGCTTCAGCCCGAGACATGTGGACAAGGTCAGAAACATTTTGCGGCACAGCCTTTTTTGCGCCTTCATCTCGAAGAAGATCGCCCCGCTGCTAAAGGCCGACCCCGAGGAAGCGTTTGTCTGCGGGCTGCTCCACGACATCGGAAAGACTCTCCTCGTCGGCCTTGTGTCGGACAAAGGAATTGCGGACGATGTTAAAGACAGACTTATAAGGGATTATCACGCCGAGGCAGGGTATCTGCTGGCTTCCCGCTGGAACCTCTCGGAGGTTGTCAGATATGCCGTCAGATACCACCACAACCCCGGTGCATCGCCGGCGCATAAGAAGGCTGTTGAGGTTGCATACTATGCGGATATCCTGTCGAAGAGCAAAGACCTGAGAGGCATGGAAATCCTTGGAGAAAACATCATCGGCGGAGATCCCGAGAAGGTCCGCAGGCTCTATGAAGACATAAACTCAATCAAGGAACTCGTAGCAGGAATCATGTAGAGTGCTGATGCAGATCAGCTTACTCCGCTTTCTTCGAATCCTCTTCAGTGAGAAAATGCAACAAAAATTCTGCGTCTTTCGGGGCCAGATCGAATTTCAGACAGGCCTCGCCGATCAATTTGGACAGGCCGGCTTCGGGATTATATACTCTCTCATCGGATATCCACTTAACTGCCCTTCGAAGTTGTTCGCCTTCAGGGAGAATGCTCATTCTCTTTTCCTCCAGGATATTTTTCTGTCGTCACAGTAGAGCTTATCAGATACAGTACACTATTATAACAAAGGTTGAAAACGGTTCGGGGCGGGAACGCACTTGTAAAAAAGGTAATGGACCGCATATATTGTTTGTAGAAGGACAAGAAAATAGCTTGGCTGTCACCGTTTCGGGAATGAAAAGGAAATATTATCCTATTTTTTGCGCATCCTTTTTGGGAATCTTATTTATTTTTGGCCTCTCCCAGGGTGCGGATGTGAGGCGCACATCCGCTTATGAACGGGATCTCCTCAATTGCATAAACGAACACAGGATCAAGAACAGACTGTCACCCTTACGGCTTGACCCCGCCCTGGGAAGGCTGGCGAAGATTCACAGTCAGCGTATGAATTCCAGTGGTGAGATAAGCCATGACAACTTTGACGACAGGTTCAGAGAGTGCGGACGGGCATGCTGCGTGGAGAATGTCGGCTGGAATCATGATGATCCGGTGGCCCAGTGCAAGGCATGGGAGAGATCAAAGGATCATGATAAGAATATTCTGAACAAACAGATAAGACGTGCCGGCCTTTCGAGGGCAGGTTCTTACGTCACATTCTTTGCCTGCGATTAGATCCCCGATTTTCTTTGTCTTGAGCTATTATGCTTAAGTTTCAAGGACTCTTCATCGATGTAAAGATTTCTCCGAAAATGACGATAAAAGATGTATGTCATTAGGAATACTGAGAAAACTGAAACTCGGCATGCTGGTATTCGGAATAATGATGGGGACAGTCTTTCCGCTCTATGCGGGGTTCTTTGTGGAATTCAGGCCGGGGATGAAGGTATGGTTCGGCGCAGGGTGTATAATCGCCGGGCTGATGGTGGGCATCTTTGCCTACAAACTCGTCGGGTGGATACTGCTTAAGCAGCTCATGAAGCTGGCAAGAGGGTGCAGGGAGGTTGCAAACGGAAATCTGGACATATCGGTAGATATCGAGAGCAGGGATGCTGTCGGTGAAATAGCACAGGGCTTCAATGCGATGAGCAGGGCCCTCTGTGAGACGATGGAACAGTTGGCTGCAGGCATCGGGAAACTGTCCCTGGTCTCTGAAAACATATCTTCTATTAACTCCCGTCTTGCCAGGATGGCAAATGATCAGGAATTGTTTGTTACCCAGATAAGTGTCGCCACACACGAAGCCTCACAAACGATATCCAGCATTAATGGTAATCTCTGCGCCACCGATCAATTTTCGTATCACATAAACGAGAATGTCACGAGCACGGTGAGCTACCTTGAAGGATCTATGGACAAGATGGAAGAGACTTCCGGCGCGGTGCAGGTGGCCATCAAGAAGATGGAGACCCTCGGCGGCAGGTCCGACAAGATATCGGAGATACTCCTGATCATCAATGATATAGCGGAGCAGACCAACCTTCTCGCCCTGAACGCCGCCATAGAGGCTGCTCACGCCGGTGAGAACGGAAGAGGGTTCGCCGTGGTCGCAGAAGAGGTCAGGAAGCTGGCGGAGAAGTCCGCAAACGCGACCAGGGAAATAGGGACGATGATCAAGGAGCTGCAGGCAGGGGTTGCCGAGACTATAGCTTCAGTCGAGCATAACGCCGGCATTGTGGGCTCTATGAAAGAAATGCTTACAAATTCTTCATCAGCCGTCAAAGGGATATTCGACGAGGTCAACAGCATATCGGATGCCATTCATCAGGTCTCTGCCGCGACTGAGGAGCAATCTGCCGTATATTCGAGCATCGACAAATCCATGGAAAACATCGAACAGGCCTTCAAAGAGATCCTGGAACTGTCACAGAAAGGCGTTACCGAAGACCGGAAGATCGTGGAAGTCTCAAACAGTCTGAAGGCCTATGTCGACAGATTCCGGAACTAGAGTCCGAAGTGGGACCGATCTGAAGGCGCTCTCATCAACCATTCCAAGGCACACAGAACTCATGATTTGAACCTCTTGTCCGACCTTGCACTCCTGAATCTCTTAGTCTTCTTCGAAAGCCATCCCACGCGCTTTGTCTGAAAGGCGTCGATCTCAGGGACATAGGGTTTTATGTCAAGCAGCGGGGTGCCGTTGAGGATGTCTAGGTCTTCAA
>DATHCU010000344.1:0-3015 GCA_035319385.1 Thermodesulfovibrionales bacterium | reverse complement strand
ATCGAGATAGAGGAACTCTTGCAGAAATGACACTTGTGCACATCGGGGAAATAATAATTAAGGAGGCGGTAATTTTGGAATCTGTAATTTTACACTCTTCTGCCGAACGGAGCGGTAATGGATAATCTGACACCGAGAAAGATCGTAGAAGAACTTGACAGATATATAATAGGCCAGAACAAGGCGAAGAAGGCTGTTGCCATTGCCATGAGAAACAGGTGGCGGAGACAGAGACTTTCTCCGGAGCTGAAGGACGAAGTCCTTCCGAAGAATATCATCATGATCGGCCCGACAGGGGTCGGCAAGACAGAGATAGCCAGAAGACTCTCCAGACTTGCCAACGCCCCGTTCGTCAAGGTTGAGGCATCCAAATTTACTGAAGTGGGATATGTGGGGCGCGATGTCGAGTCGATGATCCGTGACCTGGCAGAGTTGGCTATCAGCATGGTTAAGGCCGAACACATCGAGAAGATTCAGGAGAAGGCAAAAACTCTTGCTGAAGAAAGGCTGCTTGATCTTCTTCTCCCTGCTCCGAGGACCACGCGGGGGGCCGTGCCGGAGGAAGAAGAGCGTGAAAAACACAAGGAAACCAGGGAGCGGCTGCGCGCTCAGCTGAGGGACGGAAAACTTGACAACAGGTATGTGGACATCGAAGTTAAGGAAAAGGTCGTGCCTTTCGGCGTGGTCTCCAATGTCGGGCTTGAAGAACTCGAGATAAACCTCAAAGAGATGCTGGGCAATTTTATGCCGGAAAAATCAAAGAGGCGAAAGGTGAAGGTCCCCGAGGCATTGAATATCGTAATGCAGGAAGAGGCGGCGAAGCTGATAGATATGGAGAAGGTTACCAAGGAAGCGATCGAGAGGGCTGAGCAGTCAGGTATCGTCTTCGTCGATGAGATCGACAAGATCGCAAGCAGGGGCCAGGGCCACGGTCCCGATGTCTCGCGCGAAGGGGTGCAGAGAGACCTGCTGCCGATAGTCGAAGGAACAACGGTCACGACAAAACACGGCCCGGTCAGGACGGATCATATCCTGTTTATAGCTGCCGGCGCATTTCATATGTCGAAACCCTCTGATCTTATCCCTGAACTCCAGGGACGATTTCCGATCAGGGTTGAACTGGATCACCTTGGCAAGTCGGAGTTCATTCGCATTCTGACCGAACCTTACAATGCCCTGATCAAGCAATATGTCGCCCTCCTGGACACAGAGGATGTTGTCCTGGATTTCACCGGGGAATCCATCGAAGAAATTGCGGACATAGCGGCTTATGTTAATGAAAAGACCGAAAACATAGGGGCCAGGCGGCTCCATACGGTTCTGGAAAGACTTCTCGAAGACATATCATTTGAGGCCCCGGAGAAGAAGAGCGACAAGCTGGTGATCGACAAGAAGTATGTCAAAGACAAGCTTAGCGAGATAGTCAAGGACGAGGATCTCAGCAGATACATCCTTTAACCGATCGGTCGGGTGATAGAATGGTGGGTATGGGAAGATCGCGGAAGCGTCTCTGCATTTTCATTGCTGCGGCTTTGATCCTGTCATCGTGCAGTACTCCATACAAATCTTTTTCAAGCTATTCGATAGCGTCCTGGTACGGCTCCGAATTCCACGGAAGGCCCACGGCATCCGGCGAGATCTTCGACATGAACGGATACACGTGCGCCCACAAGGAATTCCCGTTCGGGACAAGACTGAAGATCACGAATACCGGCAATGACAAGAGCGTTCATTGTGTCGTTAATGACAGGGGCCCGTTTGTGGATGGGAGGGATGTTGATCTCTCCTACGCCGCTGCCAAGGACATAGAACTGATCGGAAGCGGGACTGCAACGGTCAGGATCGATAAGCTGGACAGGGATCCCTCGTATATCAAAGAGGTCAGGTATGTGTCGGACACCGGCCCGTTCACCGTGCAGGTGGGTTCATTCAGGGATGAATCCAATGCGGGAAGGCTCAAGACAGGCCTCGAATTGAAATATAGCAGGGTCTATATTTCGAAGGCCGACATCAACGGTGAGAAGTTCTTCCGTGTGAGGGTAGGGGAGTTCCAGGGAAGGGGTGAGGTGAAAAAGCTTGCCTCGGCACTCGCGGAGGAAGGATATAGCGCTTTTGTCACCAGATACGACGAGAAGAAGCCGGATGCTGCAAAGCAATAGAAGTCAGTAGCGACAAATCCCGGAAACATCCACCGCCGGATTTGTATCCCGCGCCTTTATAGATCAAGGTCTTTTTTCCCGCGCAGTGACCGATTTGACATCCACTGTCTTATCTGATACGTTTATCTCTATAGACTCATCAAGTCTCCATATCAGAAGACGGACCCGCCTGTTAGGGCCACTGGGAAGGACTTTAGAATATCATCGTGATGCGAAAGCTATCAAACAGAAAGTGGAGAGCTGTCAGACTTCGGCGCAGTGACGCGGGGCAGCGGATGAACGCGGGATGACCAGTACGTACCTTGGAGTGCTGGATCGCGCGGACCCGCTCTACGAGATACTTCTGACACACGTAGAGCCTTATGTGAGGGAGCCTCTCTTTCACGTTGATAAGATGTGCTCTCACCGTGTCTACAAATATACGGAAGAGAAAACGCAGACCTCTGTCGTCGGCAAATTCTTCGGACTGGACGATGTGCAGGAGGAGCGCGTGTACAGAATAATGAGAGAATACGACAATCTCAACGAGATCAGAAGATACGGCTTTGACAGATTCCCGAATTACGTTGTGAGGCCGATCAGCAGGGACGGAAGCATAGGCCTTGCCCTGACAGAGGAGTTCGTAAAAGGGCAGAACCTCGATCACTTCATGAAAGAGGCCGTATACGATGGAAAGCACGCCGTCCTGAAGGAGAAGCTGGAACAGCTGGCTGTCTTCCTCAGTGAACTGCACAGCAGAACAAAGACCGATGAAACGGTGAAGATCGATTCCGTAGTCGCCTATTTTGTGAAGGTGCTGGACAAACTGCTGAAGCAGAGTGTGATATCGGATGATGAGAGAAAGAGATATCTTGAA
>DATHCU010000343.1:0-2353 GCA_035319385.1 Thermodesulfovibrionales bacterium | reverse complement strand
CCCGATACATGCCCATCGATGAAGACCATCCCCTGTCGCCCCTTTCCTATCATGGAGCAGGGAAGATCGCGACAGAGGCATTTCTTCAGGCCTATTGCCGACAGTATGGAAGGAACGTCACCATCCTGAGACCCTCCAATTTCTACGGTCCGGGTCAACCCTATCGAAAGGGATTCGGCATCGTGCGCGGCATCTTGGAGCATCTGAGGAGAGATCTGTCCGTGGAGATATGGGGTGACGGGGAAAATGTCCGCGACTTCCTCTACATCGAAGATTTCGTGGATGCCTGCATCCGTCTGTCGGAGAAGGGTCAAAAGAAGAACTCAATCGATATCTTCAATGTCGGGTACGGCAAGGGATGCAGTATCAATCAGCTGTGCACTCTTGTTGAGTCTGCAACGGGCAAACACATCAACAAGGAATACCGCCCAGGACGGTCCATCGATGTCCGGTCGGTTGTGCTGGATTATTCAGCGTTACAACAATATACGGGATGGAAGCCAACCACAGATCTGGAAACGGGATTGACAAAAACGTGGGAATGGTTAAAGACGCTGCCGATATGATCCCCAGCCAAGAACCCGCCTGTTCCATTTGCATTGCCAACTATAATGGGGCGAGGGTGATCGGTCCATGCCTCGAGTCCATCTATAACCAGGATTTCCACCTGCCCCTGGAGATCATTATCCATGATGACGCCTCAACGGATACTTCCGTCGATTTCATCCGGGACCATTTCCCCGATGTTACCCTGATCGTCGGTGAACAAAATATCGGATACTGCGTCAGCAACAATCGGATGATTTCCCTCGCACGGGGACGATATATTCTCTTGCTGAACAACGATGCGGTTCTCCATAGGGATGCGATCAGGACTCTCTACAATCACGCCGAGCGGCAGCCGGGTCCCACCGTCCTTGGCCTGCCTCAGTATGACATGCAAACAGGCGAGCTGATCGACCGGGGCAGCCTGTTTGATCTCTTCCTGAACCCAGTGCCGAACCTTGATCGGGACAGGACGGATGTCGGCATGGTCATGGGAGCGTGCCTATGGATGCCGAGGGGGTTGTGGGATGAACTGGGCGGTTTTCCCGAGTGGTTCGGGAGCCTTGCTGAAGACTTATACTTATGCTGCATTGCCAGATTGAGCGGATACCCCGTTAGAGTCTTACCCGAATCCGGTTTTGATCATTGGGTTGGGATGAGCTTCAGGGGAGGGAAGGTCGTCCAGAATGCCCTGCGGACGAGCTATAAGCGGCGCGCGCTAAGTGAGCGGAACAAGACCTTTACAATGTTAATCTGCTATCCGCTACCAGCAGCGTTCCTGCTGATTCCATTTCATTTCCTGGCACTTGCCGGAGAAGGGGTCGTTCTCTCTCTTTTAAAAAGATCTGCGCGTATCTTTTATGGCATATACTGGCTTTCTTTCAAAAGCGTCTATGGAGAGAAAGGTCGTTTATGGAGGCTGAGACGGCAAATTCAGTCGACGAGACGTATCCCATGCAGCAGATTTTTCTCCGTCCACAAGCTGACATCACACAAATTGAATATGCTGTTCAAGTTTGGCCCGCCCGGCATTGAATGATCGTTTCACCTGCAATTCCGCTCCCTGTTTACTTTCGCATGTCCAGCAAATCGTAATAGATCAAATCTTTCGCTTTGCTGCTGAGGGCATAATACTGAAGAATGATCCTGCCAGCCCATCTCACCGGGAACAAGGATATGCATGCTGCAATGAAAAGCCATGAGGAAGAAACGGTATGCTGAGAAATCAACTTCCGAAGAACGATCGTGTCATATGCAGACAAGCTGCGATAAACGAACAGCATCTTCAGATTCCGCCAGGGCTCTCTGGCAATAAGTGTCTGCTTCGACGCCTGCGAGATGGTTTCAAATGACCACAACAGCCGAGGCCATTTGACCATCCAGATTTCGAATTTTCTCGGAGACCACTGTGCATTCCCATAACGGATTTGAATATAGGGCTCTTTAATCACGCTAATCGTCGCCGGCAACCGTTTCTGAAAGATCACCCCGACGTGAACGAATTCTGTTCCGAAATACGAATCTTTATCCCGTTCGTTCCAGATCGCTTTTCGAATGACGACGGCGCCGATAAAGGACAAATAGCGGACGCAATGCCGAAAGAAGTCATCGAATGCGTCCGGTGTATAAGCGGGTTGCGCCTCGTCGGAAAGATGTCTCTCGGAAATCAGAAAGGAGAAATCTGAGTTCCATACTTCCGCATTGACGACGATCAGGCCAGGCCCCTTCGATATTTCCAGAAGGACCTGCTCGATCGCGCCCGCCTTCAGCAAATCGTCGTCGGTGAAGAGCCAACAGTATTCTCCCT
>DATHCU010000342.1:0-2921 GCA_035319385.1 Thermodesulfovibrionales bacterium | reverse complement strand
CCAACCCAGTGCCCTTGTCCTTGGTTGTATAAAATGGCTCGAAGATCTTCTCAAGGGCATCTCCGGCTATACCCTTTCCTGAGTCGGAGATATCTATTATGACCGAATTATCTTCCTGTGTCACCCTCACCGAAAGGTCGCCGCCTTCTTCCATCGCCTCGACCGCATTGGCAAACAGGTTGATAAAAACCCTCTCCAGTTGTTCAGGGTCCGCGAGGACGAGCATGTCGCTCTTCGAATCCAGCGAAAATCGGATCCTCTCCATATTTATCGAATTCGCCGTGAACTTGTAAGCTTTCATGATGATATCGTGCAGAACGACCACTTTTAGTTGAGGATCCCTGCCGCGTGCGAATTCAAGAAGATCGCCGACAATGCTCTTCACCCGTAGAGTCTGACTCCTGATGTCGGTTACAATCTCCTTCATGTTGGAAGGACAGGCTTCCCCCATTTCCCGCACAAGAACCTGGGTGGAGAGATAGATATTGTTAAGCGGGTTATTGAGTTCGTGAGCCACACCGGATGCCAGCGTGCCTATGGCGGCCAGTTTTCTAGCCTGGAACAGTTCCTTGTTCTTCCTCTCCAGCTCTTCCTCCCGCCGCGCAAGCTGCCCTTCCATCTCATTGAATTCCCTTATCAGGGTAGAGACTTCATCATCCGAACTCCAGCTCGCGGGCGCCAAATCCACTTTGGAGAAACTGCCCTTACCAGTTCTTTCGACGACAGCAATAAGGACCTTGAGTCTCTTGACCACGTCCCTGTTGAAAAAGAATATGGTGCCTATGCCTGTGATAAAGAAAAGGGGAAAGAAGAGAAAAATGGCAAGCTGTGCTACACGGATCGTCTTGTCAACATGTTCTCTCGCGGCTTTGTCGAGCTCTTTAGAAATGACCAGGATATATTCGCCATTCTTTCTCAGGCTGTTTATCTGTATGTCGAGTTTCTGCAGACCTGTGATGAGGGTGCTATCCGGCGGAAGGAGGAGTACTTTCTTGAGAAGTTCCGCGCCCTGCAGGGGGTGTTCTATTAGAACAGACTCGATGAGCGGGAAATATTCGTGGAACTTAGCGCGTGAAGCCCTTATTTCTTCAAACTCCTTTGAAAGATTATTCGCAGACGCCTCCACTGAGTTGAACCGCTGCTCGTAGTCTCCAATACATGCTTTGAGATTGGGCAGCATGGGCGTATTCTTCAGATAACCGTCATTGAGGATTGAATTCAGTTCCCAGAGATACTGCCTCACAGCAGCCGATTCTTCCTTTGCCTTTGCATGATTCAAGAAGTAATTCTTTTCATGTCTTCTCAACTGGAGGGATTTGCTTCTTATGGTATCCGTTATCTCGAGGTTCCTGATTTCCTGCCTGATCTCGATGAAATTGCTGTATTCGAACACCGCAAGGATGATAATAATACTAAGGCTGATTATAAAACTGATCAGGATCTTCTTCTTAAGTGACATGACTATAATTCCCGGGACAGGCAGGACATCTTCAGATCAGCACACAGTTTATATTCTTAGTCACGCAAAACATAGTAATGCAGAAAACAATCAAGTTTTATAGCTACATGATAAGGTAAAAACCACTTAATTTCAACGGGCTGGTACTATTGCAGACAGCGGCGGCTGTGAAACGGATCTCCTGTCAGTTAAAGATTCTCACTCCAAAGTCCGAAAATAGAAGCGAAACTGATGCCGGATAATAAGGACATGAAAGAACGAAGAAGCCACGAAAGATTTTCCTTCAGAGAGGATATTCTGGTGGATGGCACGAAGATGTGTTCATGCCTGGACATAAGTGAAGGAGGTCTTTATGCGACCACAATACAATGTTATGAAGAAGACAGCATAATTGATATCGCCATCCCCTTCAAGGGAGATAAGCTGGAGTTGAAAGCTCAAATACGATACTGCCAGCCCGGGATAGGAATGGGAGTTATGTTTGTCAATTTAAACGACATCCAGCGAGCCCGGATCAAAGAGCTGATAGATGGCATAGCAAAAAGACCTGCACAGACTGACTCAGGAGGGAAGAATGTACTCCTGGTGGAGGACAATCAAACCGCCCGGCAGGCGATAAAGGGCGCTCTATCCAAGGAGGGGTTCAGAGTAAGAGAGGCAGGCGATGGGCTGGAAGCCATCAGATCTGTGGAAGAACAGGGTCCGGACCTGATAATCCTTGATTTGTATATGAAGGGAATGGATGGCTTAAAAGTGCTCTCATTTCTGAAGACCGACGTCAAATGGAAAGAGCTCCCTGTAATTGTGTGTTCCGCCTACGACACGCAAGATATGAGGGAGAAGGTCATGAATGCCGGAGCGGATGAGTTTGTTCCCAAGAGAGGTACATCTCCTTCGAAGCTGGTTCAGTCTGCAAAGGCAGTTTTGCAGCAGCGCGTCAAAGCGTAGTCCTTCAGATATGCAGACTATCATTGACATCGAGAACTTGATGGAGGATGTCCAGATGGAATCACAGCCTTCAAGCTATCCGCATGAATCTGGATCAATGAAGCCCCCCATATTCAGCAAGAAAGGGCAGGAGTTGATAAGGCACTATGAACAAATGGTGCGGGAGGGCTACGAACGAACCGACCGGAAGAAAGTGGACAACGCGTTCAGCGACTTCGAACTCAGAGCCTACAGAGAGGATATACGTTCGATCTTTGCCGAGCATGCTATCTCTACGGTTCTGGATTACGGATCAGGCGGGTCTGACTGGATGTGCGACGGATTCGACGATGAGACCGGACAATCAGCGATGGCCTACTTCAATCTGCAGGATGCTTACAGATACGAGCCAGCCAGAAATCTGGACGAGAGACAAGCGGTCGATTGTGTTATTTCGTTTGACGTGCTCGAACACATCTTCATTTCGGATGTGCCCACTGTTCTTCGGGACATATTATCCTATGCTGCGAAGCTT
>DATHCU010000341.1:0-4523 GCA_035319385.1 Thermodesulfovibrionales bacterium | reverse complement strand
TATCGCTTTCGTCAAATTCACGAGCGTCAGGATTATACTCCCTGTAAGCCATGACTGAGTCAGTATAGGCAACTTCATAATCGCTTTGCTCCAGAAAACTCACAAGCGTCGCAACATGTTCGGGGTAATACTCATCGTCGTCATCGAGGAATCCTGTGTATTTGCCCTTTGCATTCTCGATCCCCATATTTCCGGCACCGGCCCTGCCGGTATGGGTCTTGAGTCTTATGTAATTCAAATCTATTCCCCTGAGAATTCTCCGCAGGTCATGAAGATCAGGATCACAGCCACCGTCGTTCACAAGGACGACTTCTATCGGTCTGTAAGTCTGGCGGGCCACACTCTGCATGGCCTTCCTCAAGAGTTTGGGCCTGTCTTTTGTCCTGGTGATGATAGAAACTAACGGGTTATGATTCATCATGTCTCTCACAAAAACATCGCGCAGAAATACACTTTAGCGCGCTGCATGCACTATAATATACAGTATCGAAAATAACCTTTCAAGGAAGGACCCAATGTCATCTTTGTATTCGCTTACGGTTTCAGAGGCTCGGGATTTGCTTGGCAGGAGAGAGATATCGGTCATGGAACTGACGGAAGCGGTGCTGGGCAGAATCCATGCTGTCGATGACAAAATCATGGCATACCTGACTGTCACCGGCGAGAACGCGGCTCTCATGGCTGAAAAAGCCCAAAAGACTATTGACAGGGGAAACCCCAGCGCGCCTTCCGTTCTGGGCATCCCAATGGCCATTAAGGATAATATGTGCACAAAGGGGACCAGAACGACTTGCGCATCAAAGATATTACACAACTTCGTGCCGCCCTATGAGAGTACGGTAACGACGAGACTCAGTAATGATGGGTATGTCCTGGTCGGCAAGACAAATCTCGATGAATTTGCGATGGGGTCATCCACCGAAAACTCGGGGTTTCAGGTCACAAGGAACCCGTGGGATGTGACGAGGATACCCGGAGGTTCAAGCGGCGGCTCCGCAGCGGCTGTATCAGCGGACGAATGCCTGGCGGCCCTCGGCTCGGACACAGGGGGGTCTGTGAGACAGCCCGCTTCGCTGTGCGGCGTCGTAGGGCTGAAACCGACCTACGGAAGGGTATCTAGATACGGACTGGTCGCATATGCCTCTTCTCTCGATCAGATAGGTCCCGTCACCAAGGATGTGAAAGATTCAGCCATATTGCTGGGTATCATTGCGGGGCATGATCCGGCTGATTCGACTTCGGCGCCTGTTCCGGTGCCGGATTACGCAGGGGTTCTTGGACAGAGCATAAAGGGATTGAGAGTCGGCATTCCGAAGGAATATTTCATAGAGGGCATGGATAAGGAAGTGGAGGAGTCCGTTAGAAAGGCTATCGGGATGCTCGAGTCGCTTGGCGCAATTCCCGTCGAGGTATCGCTCCCCCACACCGGATATGCCGTCGCGACATATTATGTCCTTGCAACCTCCGAGGCGTCATCGAACCTTGCCCGCTACGACGGAGTCAAGTATGGCTTGAGGGCCGGAGGCAAAGACCTGATGGATATGTATCTGAACACAAGGGCCCAGGGCTTCGGCGCCGAGATAAAGAGGAGGATAATGCTCGGGACTTACGCGCTCTCATCCGGCTATTACGACGCCTATTACAGGAAAGGCCAGCAGGTCAGGACGTTGATAAAGAAGGACTTCGAAGACGCCTTCGGCAGCGTCGATGTTATCGTGACCCCGACCTCCCCGACCGCAGCCTTCAAGATCGGCGAAAAGACCGCTGATCCATTACAGATGTATTTGTCCGACATCTTCACGATCTCTGTAAACCTCGCGGGTGTTCCGGCGATTTCGGTGCCCTGCGGCTTTACCTCCGAAAACCTGCCTGTCGGTCTTCAGTTTATCGGAAAACATTTTGACGAAGAGTCCATACTGAAAGCCTCTTATGCCTATGAGCAGGCAACAGAGTGGCATAGAAGGAGGCCTGCCCTGTGAGATACGAATCGGTCATAGGCCTTGAAGTTCACGCTCAAATGCTGACGAAAACCAAGATATTCTGCGGCTGCTCAACAGAATTCGGATCCGAGCCGAACACGCAGACCTGTCCCGTCTGCATCGGTATGCCGGGCGTGCTGCCGGTCCTGAACGGGAAGGCCCTCGAATTTGCCATAAGAACCGGGCTTGCCACACACTGCACAATTTCTCTTTTCAGCAGGTTCGCGCGAAAAAACTACTTCTACCCCGATCTCCCGAAAGGCTACCAGATAAGCCAGTATGAGCTTCCTATCTGCGAGAATGGTCATTTAGATATCCTGGTTGACGGCGAGGCAAGAAGGATCGGCATCACACGCATTCACATGGAGGAAGATGCCGGCAAGAACATCCACGAGTCGGCTGCCGGAGACGGCGGGAATTACAGCTTTGTTGATTTGAACAGGGCGGGAACGCCTCTCATGGAGATCGTCTCGGAGCCTGATATCAGGAGCCCGCAGGAAGCCGTGGAATACATGAAGAAGCTCAGGTCCATTCTCCGCTATCTCGGCGTATGCGACGGCAATATGGAACAGGGATCTCTGCGGTGCGACGCGAATGTATCGGTGAGACCTTTCGGGCAGGAAGAATTCGGGACGAGGGCCGAGATCAAGAACATCAACTCCTTCAGATTCGTCGAAAAGGCGATCGAGTACGAGATCAAGCGGCAGATCAAGGTCGTGGAGGGAGGCGGCAGGGTTATCCAGGAGACCAGGCTGTGGGATTCCGGAAGAGGCGTAACAGAATCCATGAGGGGGAAAGAAGAAGCGCATGACTACCGTTACTTCCCTGAACCGGACCTGGTGCCCATAACAGTCGGGAAAGAACTGATTGACGAGATTCGGTCATCTCTGCCGGAATTGCCTGACGCAAAGAGAGAACGCTTTGTCAGGGACTATGGACTTCAGGAGCCGGATGCCGATTTTCTCATATCGGAAATTTCCACCGCCGACTGGTTTGAGGAGACTGTGAAGTCCGGCGGACAGCCGAAGGCGGTATCAAACTGGATGAAGGGTGACCTGATGAAGATGCTTAACGAGGACGGCAGGTCCATCGAGGAATGCGCGGTCAAACCCTCTCAACTCGCCGGGATGCTGAAACTGATCGATAACAACACCATAAGCGGCAAGATTGCCAAGACGGTCTTTGAAGAACTCTACAAGACAGGGAAAGACCCGGAGGTTATAGTCAAAGAAAAGGGCCTTATCCAGATAACGGATACGGGTGAGATCGAGAAGGCTGTTGACGATGTTCTGTCCAGGCACTCCGGCGAGGTCGAACGGTACAAGGCCGGGGAAGACAAACTCCTCGGGTTTCTGGTCGGGCAGGTCATGAAACTGACCAAAGGCAAGGCCAACCCCCAGGCTGTGAACGAACTTCTGAAAAGTAGATTGTCGTAGAAAAAAAAGTAGGTATGCACCATGTTGGGCACGACGCATACCTAAGGAGAGGGAGGTGATTTATTCTTAAATTTCTTTAATTACTGTGTAACCGCCTTTGATTCTTCTTCTCTCTTCTTTCAATTAAATATTGCAATTGTGGTGCCAACATCTCCATCCTCGCCAAGTGTTCAAAAGATAAGGATTTTCGAAAATGCACTACCATGATTGGGTCTCACATTCTCATTCTCTTCTCATCTTGAGAAAGAAAATGAGAATACGGGCCGTCAGTTGCGCATGAAATGAAAGGCACAGCAGGAAAGCTTTTTGCGCTCTTTGCCCCGACCACCTTGATTTTATGGGCTCATACCATTTAATCTTAATATCTGTATAAATTCCGGAGAGATGTCCGAGCTGGCCGAAGGAGCACGACTGGAAATCGTGTGTGCGCTAATCCCGCACCGTGGGTTCAAATCCCACTCTCTCCGCCATACCTTTCCTTTAATATCAAAAAGTTAGATACTGCTACTAGCCCTTAAGACCGTCACCAAACCGTCACCAAATTGCGATATTAGGCTCTCACTTTTTCGTCCTGTTATCCGGATGTGGAGAATCGAGTTTAATAGGGTTTGATTCTCCGGGAAATGAGTAAAGACAAATCACCCAGGATATACCCATTCTGTATATCCTGATAATAAGGAGTAAAAGCCAAGTAGCTTTTATCAGACATGTTGATTTATTGGGTAATTTTCTCTTTTGAAAAATATACTACTGTGCTATATTCTTAAAAAAACCATGAAAAGCCAATTGGGCATAATCATTGTTAGAGATAAATGAAGAATAAAAAACCAAGAAGTACTCCGATTGCTTTAAGCTTTGAAACTCCTCCCCCACCGTCAGCCGACGATAAATTGTTTCAAAGCGCTGATGACTGGTGGCATAATGCCTGCCTAAATTATATGCATGATAGCTGGCCAGCATATATTATTGGCTATAAAAAAGCTGCTGATATATTAGTGAGGCATATTAAACAGAAAAGACGATCTCAGGATACCTTGGTCTATCCAATAATATTTCTCTATCGCCAGTATCTCGAACTTGCGATAAAGAATTTAATTCTAAAGAGCAG
>DATHCU010000340.1:0-2399 GCA_035319385.1 Thermodesulfovibrionales bacterium | reverse complement strand
CCCTTTGTTGCAAGAAGAATCTTGCTTCTGGAAGCAGGTATATTTCCGTGCGATAAGACTGTATACCAAAGAGTTCGATCGGACGCCGGATGTTCCGCAAATCAACAGTATATAGGAACATCCTTTCCACTACTGCAGTCTCACGAGGACAGCATTCTATACTTTTCAGTGGACAGTTGTTAAACTATAGTCTCTTGTTTTCCAGAGTTTTTTCATTACATTAGGAGGACTTATGCATATCGGTATTATTGGGACCGGTTACGTGGGGCTCGTGACGGGCGCGTGTTTCGCTGAATTCGGCCTCTTCGTAACATGTGTTGACAAGGACGAAAAGAAGATAAAGGCCCTGAAAAAGGGGCTTATCCCGTTTTATGAGCCCGGTCTTGACGAGCTTGTAAAAAGAAACGTCAAACAGGGAAGGCTTAATTTTACGACGAAGACATCCAAAGCGGTCGAATCCTCTCTCGTGATATTTATAGCCGTGGGCACTCCCAGAAGGGGAGACGGGTCTGCGGACATGAAATATGTGGAGGATGTGGCGAAGGACATTGCGAACCACATGGATGACTACAAAGTCATAGTAACCAAGAGTACTGTGCCGGTTGGCACCGGTGAAAGAATCCGGGAGATTATATCTCAGAACCTTAGATCCCACACAGACTTTGATATAGTCTCGAACCCCGAGTTTCTCCGGGAGGGATCTGCGATCGAGGACTTCATGAGGCCGAACAGGGTCGTCATCGGCGCTGTAAGCCAGCAGGCCATCGCAATTATGAAAGATCTGTACAAGCCGCTCTATCTTATCGAAACTCCGATTGTCATAACCAATATCGAGACCGCTGAACTTATCAAATATGCCTCTAATTCTTTTCTTGCAACGAAGATATCCTTTATCAATGAGATGGCTACACTATGCGAGAGGGTTGGGGCGGACGTCCACATGGTCGCAAAAGGGATGGGTCTTGATCAGAGGATCGGGCCGAAGTTCCTTCACCCGGGTCCCGGGTACGGAGGCTCGTGCCTTCCCAAGGACACGTCTGCCCTCTTGAAGATTGCCGAGGAGCATAATGTGCATCTCGGCGTCGTTGATGCGGCGGTAAGAGCCAATGAAAAACAGCGGGAACACATGGTAGGGCAGATCAAAGACACTATGGGCGACCTGAAAGGAAAGACGCTGGCGGTTCTGGGCTTGTCATTCAAACCCAACACAGATGATATAAGAGACGCGCCCTCTATCCCGATAATCAGGGATCTCTTAAGCGAAGGGGCAAAGATCAGGGCGTACGATCCTGTTTCAGCGGAGGAAGCGGAGAAGATATTGCCGGGCATTAAGTATTGCAAAGAGCCTTACAGCGCCATAAAGGGTTCGGATGCCCTCATAATCATGACCGAATGGAACGAGTTCAGAAATCTCGATGTGGACAAGATCAAAGAACTCTTGAGCGGTCCATTCTTCTTTGACCTCAGGAACATCTATGACCCGCAGAAGATGAAGGATAAGGGTTTCCGCTATTATTCTGTCGGCAGGGCTTAGACGCCCAACCTCTTTTCCCGGTGAGTGACTGACGGAGTCCATCGGGAAAAGTGTTACAATCAAGTCATGAAACTAATCTGCCAAAACAGGAAGGCATATCACGATTACCACATTGAGGAGTCCATAGAGGCCGGAATCTCTTTGCTGGGCACCGAAGTAAAGTCCCTCAGAGAAGGGAGGGCGAATCTCAAGGACAGTTATGTGCTGGTGAAAGGCGGTGAGGCCTTCCTCCTGAACTGTCATATAAGCCCTTACAGCCACGGCAACATCATGAACCATGACCCGTTGCGGACGCGGAAGCTCCTCCTCCACAGAGAGGAGATAAATAAACTGACCGGGAAAGCGGCGGCAAAAGGTTATACCATTATCCCGTTAAAGCTGTATTTCAAGGATTCCTTTGCAAAGGTTGAGATTGGTCTGGCAAAGGGCAAGCAACTTTTTGAAAAAAGGGATAAAATAAAAGAAAGGGAGGCCCATCGGGAGATCGAGAGGGCCATGAAGACCAAATGATGCGGAGATGGTGCTGTTAGCATTTCCCCGGCATCGCAGCAAAAGGGGGCGAAAGGGCTCGACGGGGGTTACGAGGATCAGGTTGCATGTCGTGGTTCCGTCACCACGTAAAAAGGCGGAAACAAACACAAACGCCAACAACGAACTGGCACTCGCTGCTTAATTAACTAAGCAGCCGCTGCCCTGAAATTGTCTGTGTTTCAGGTCACAGCGTCATATAGCAGGCTGGCTCCGGGGGACTTTCCCCTGACCCCGGGGTAAGATTAAGGGGATGGGATTTCGGGACGCCTGCCTGACGGCAGCCTGGGGTCCGAGATGAAATAGTCAGGATACACATGTAGAAGCCTGAGAGTAG
>DATHCU010000339.1:0-6475 GCA_035319385.1 Thermodesulfovibrionales bacterium | reverse complement strand
GGGCCGTATGGGTTCTCCGGCCACAAGCCGGCAATGCCTTTCTCGTTTGATATAGCGGGCAATGCATGGGTCAACGAACCGAATCCATACATTATCAGGAATATAACAGACACGGGTTCTCTTCCCGCCTGGAACCCCTATGAAGGCCTGGGAACGCCCCTCATCGCCAATCTTAATACGGAGGTCTTCAACCCGCTGAAGATCCCGCTGAACATCTATCCGACCCCGTTTTCTCAGGATATGTTCTTTCTGCTGCGGCTGTTCGTCATGGGCCTGTTCACCTATCTCTTTCTGAGAGAACTGAAACTCTGCGCTACTGCGTCATTTCTCGGCGCCACATTTTTTATGCTCTCGGGCTACTCTATCTGGTGGATAAACCTGCATCCGCTGAGCACAATAATGTACCTACCGGGATCTTTCTACTTTTATGAGAGGTGGAGAACCAAAGGGCGGCGCAGCAGCCTCTTCCTTATGTCTCTATTCTTGTGCCTTGCACTGGCTGCCGGAAAGATGCCCGATGTAATAATGGGACTCTCTCTGCTGTTTGTGTACGCCCTGTGGAAGGGGCTGAGAGAAGGTTCCATGAGAGGCATGTTCAAGGAAGGGGCCCTTGTTGTTCTTATATCGGTTTCGGGAGCGCTGATGGCTGCGGTTGTCCTTTTCCCATTCCTAGAGTTGTACTCTCATGCTTCCCCCCTTGCAAAGGCCATGAGGACAGGAGCTGCAAGCCATACCATCCCGCTGATTTCGTCAGTCTCTTTGTTTCAACCGCTTTTTCTTGGATGGCCAAATTATTGTTACGGATCGTGGCTCCACTGGGAGCCTGCTGTTGTGATGCCACACTCTGCCGTTGTGATTCTGCTTCTATTTCTATATGCAATGCTCAGCGGCAGCATTGTTAAGAAGACATTTCCTTTTCTCCTGTTCTCGATGTTCATCTTTGCTATGGTCTACGGAATACTGCCATCCCACATTGTATCGAGAATCCCAATCCTCGGAAGCGTGGAATTCCTGAAATACAATGCGATGCTTTATTTCTCGCTTGCCATCATGTCTGCCACTGCATTCGATCAGCTCCTGTCAGGAAAGATCGATAAAAAGAAATTCTATCTGTCCGCGATTCTTGCCTCTTCGTTGATCTGTGCATATTTCCTCTTTCTCCACGGACGGAGCTTTTCAGCGATCAAAGGGCATCTCATAGTTGTGCTGCTCCTCACACTTCTGGAGATTGCGCTTCTTGCTGTGGCGTTTTATTTCTCAAAAAAGAAGACGATGTTCGGAGGTCTGGTCCTGCTGTTTCTCGTCGCAGAGCTGTATCTGTATATGCCGACAGACCACCCGGTCAGGCATAATCCCTACGAAGAGCCTCCTTATGCTGCAGCCGTCGCAGGAAGTGGACATTACAGGATCACCGGAGCGGGGAATTGCGTGCCTCCCCTGACGAGCAATGCAGTCGGTTTGTATGACATAAGAGACATCAGCGTATTGTTGCCGGGAGACTACTATCTGTTTTCCGAGAACCTTGTGAGCTTCAGCATGCCCCAGACCAATAACCCAAACCCGCTCGTCTCTGCCACATCTCCTTTCATAGACATACTGGGTGTCAAGTATATATTGAGCCAGGGGCCGCTGAACCGGTGGAGCCTTGAAGAAGCCATAAATTCTCAGGTAGCCTCTCTTAGATGGATCAGGTTGTTTGATTCCATGATAAGCCACACGGTCAAGGGAGGGGCGACCTATGCTTATTTTAACCAGAATGGCGATGAAAGGTTTACATTCTCCTTTCCCATGGATTTTGTGCTTGATATAAAACTAAGGATTTCAGAGCCCTTTATCTTCTCTGGGATCGCGTTGAAAGATGTCCCGAAAGGGACGACCTCCAAAGTCAAGCTGATGGTAGACGGCAGAGTAACTGAGATCGCGATAAGCGACGGCAGATGGAACGACCAGTGGATTGATGTCTCCCAATATTTGGGGAAAGTCGTTGCGGTGAGAATCGAATCGGGCGGCAGCGGCGAAGGCAGGGTGCTTCTTGGAAATTTCGGCCTCTCGCCAGGGGAGAAGGCCGAAAAGGAACTCTATGTTGAACTATTGGCGCTGCACAGAAGAGAACTGAACAGACTGGCGTACAGGGGCGATTACGGGGGCATTAGTGTCTATGAGAATAAGAACGTCATGGACAGGGCATTTGTGTTACACCACGTGAAGACGGCAGACAATCTTGATGCGGTGATTCATGAACTCCGGGCGGGCACTGACTTCAGAGACGTCGGCATCGTTTCCGACCTTACACCGGGGATGGCCAGAGGACTGCGACAGCTGTCGTCCCTGACAAGCAGGGGAGTTCCAACTACGATTGGTGATCGAGTGACGATAAATAGATATGATGCGGATGAAATATCGATCGTGGCGGAATCTCAGGGAGGTCTTCTCGTGCTGAGCGACCTCTACTATCCCGGATGGAAGGCGCAGGTAAACGGAAAGGCTGAAGAGATCGTGAAGGTCTTCGGAGTACTGAGAGGCGTCCCAATACAAAGCGGGAAGAGCAAAGTCCTCTTTACCTACAGACCTAAGTCCTTCTACGCGGGGATAATCATCACCGCGATGACATTTGTTGGATGGCTGGTTTATCTGTATAGTCGCCGCAGGAAGAGTGATCGATCCTGCCGTTAAAAGATGAGTGGGGGCGGCAGGCCTTTCCCCGGAGATTATTGCGCCGCGCTGGCGACGGTTGTCTTATAAGCAAAATTCCTGCTAGAATAAAAATCGGAGAATAATCCTTTGAAATCGGTTGCTTTTCCTTGGGATTCTTCCTGGTGGAGCGGCGATAAGCTTGCCGAAGTGTTCATGGGCGGGAGATATCAGAATGTCGACTAAGCTGGAAATGCAGAGATTTGTGCACTATTTCATAGATCTGCCCTTATGGGCATGCGGATACAGAAGTCGTGCTCTGGAACGACGACTCTACGCCGACTTTGAGCCCGAGATAGCCCTTTTCAGGGAAGGCTACAAAAGCCTTTCAGCCTACACCAATGCGGCGACAGAGGCCGGGGTGGACGACACGATTCAGAAGGCCTTCTGGGTGAAGGTCGTAAGGGAATCCGATACATACACCTCTTTGCGAATGACGAAAAAGACCCTGTCCAGATTTTTTCGTTTTGACGGGATGGAGCATCTGGAGAATGCGGTCAAGGAAAGACGTCCTGTTATCATACTGACGGGTCATATAGGGAGTTTCTTCATCCCCTCAATCGCGTTTTATCACCTCGGATATATCGTCCATCCGGTTGCAAGGACCGTTGACAGATCTCCTGTCACTCCGCAAATTACCCGTTTGTATCTTAATCTTAACTACAAGCTCCCTGAGAGACGATTTCCTGCGAAGTACATCCTGACCGATTTTTCGGGGAAGATCGACCGGTCGATAGTCTCTGTTGCGAGGGGAAACGGCATATTCTGGGCGGCAATTGATTTCCCGCGTCGGGTGTATCAGTATAGACATCTGCCGGTGACATTGTTTGGCCAGCCGGCAACTCTTCCTTCCGGGATAATAAGATGGGGAATCAAGAGGAAGGCGATCTTCTTAACGGGATGGAACAGCATAGAAGGAGACTCAAAGGGATTCTACCGGTTGTTGTCCCTTGAAAGTCCGATAGCCGATGGATCAGATACTCAAGAGGTCCTTCAAGCCTATGCTGATCGTCTTTCAGCATTTGTGCTCAGGAAACCCTGGCAATGGATGGCTCTCCCCTCAATTAGACAGTATGGCGAGCTGTGTCCAGGGGGGGTGGGGAAGGCCGCAGGAACTGTTCGGCCGGATATGCACTCTGAAATGCTGGACAGAGTCCGGGGATGATTTCGGTTATAGTTGTCAACTATCATTCCGCGCATCAGACGGAGAGGGCCATCAAATCTGTCCTTGAGGACGGCGGAGAAAGGGAAATCATAGTCGTAGACAACACCTGCGCTCCGGATGAGAGGGAAATTCTCGATGAATTTCGGAGAGAGTATGGGATTGTCCTGATCATGAATGAAAGAAACGTTGGGTTTGGGAGGGCTTGTAATCAGGCGTTTGCCCGATCCAGTGGAGAGTACATTTTCCTACTCAATCCAGATGCGTTTGTTGTTTCCCCTTGCCTCGGTATTCTGGAAGAGTTCCTTGACAGTAAGTCTTCCGCCGGTTCGGTATCGCCCCAGGTCTTCTGGGATGATGAGAGGCAATACCTGTTTCCCTGCTACTCCGTCTATGCTCCGTTCGAGGCCCTGTGCTTCCAGCTCTCCGTACTCTCCGATACCTTCAGATCGTTCTATTCTCTGTTTCAGCGTCGGAAGAACCTTGCACTCTGGACATTATCGAAACCTGTCGCTGTCGAGAACCTTCACGGTGGTGTTGCGATGGTTAGGAGATCCGCCGCTGAAAAAGCGGGCGGTCTCTTTGATGAGAGATTCTTCTTGTTCTTTGAAGACACTGATCTCTTTTTCCGGCTTAGAAAGACCGGCTACGGTCTTTATATCCTCCCCGAAGCGAAAGCGGTCCACAACCACGTGCACAGTCCGAAGAAGCTTGATACTATCACGCAGATGAGCCGGCTCTATTATGAGAAGCACTACAGAAGGAGTATTCTCTTGAAGATCAGTGAGTCCCTGCCTGGGGGCCTGCCTGAGAGATCTTGCTACGATCTGGGTGCATGGAGCACCCCTCCGTTGTTCCATGTTCAGGATACCCTGGCGGGCGGCAAATACCTGTTTGAATGGAGTCCCAACCCGGTCTTTGTCCCCTCAATAGGGAGTTTTGGTTCCGGGGGAGAATTCGAGCTGTCCAGGCAGATCTGGGACCTCCTTGACAATGGCAGGTATTTCAGTCGCTTCACTCCCTGTTCCGGAAGTGTTCTCAGCTACACTACATGCTGCTGGGAGAAAGCGATATGAAAGTCACGGTCCGCGGCTATCGTTCCGGAGATGAGTCCGGGATAAACGATATGTTCAATGAGATCTTCGGCCAAAGCAGAGACATAAGTCATTGGTACTGGAAATACAGGGATAATCCGTACGGGTCTTATGGGATCAGTCTTGCCGTTGCTGAAGACGGTACCCTCGCCGCTCACTATTCAGGTTATCCGGTCAAGATCTATTCAACAATCTCCGGAGACAGGCCAGTTGAACTTTCTGTTTATCAACTCGGTGACAAAATGACGAGGAAGGGATACAGGTCCGAAGGATTCGGAAAGAGCGCACTGATTGCCCGTGCCTACAGGCATTTTGTGGAAGCCTACACCGGGGAAGCAGTGCCTTTTTGCTACGGATTTGCTGCTCATCACAGCCTCCGTTTTGGTGTCAAAGTCCTGAAATATGCGGATATAGAGCCCATCCCTTACAGGAGAATCCCTATGGTCCGATTGAAAGGGCTGAGTAAAAGCAGGGTCAAGAGGATCTTTGCACCGGCACGGGTCTCTGAAGCTTCTTCCATAGGCACTGAGTGGACCGATTTTTTCCTCTCCGTTGCACCCCACTATGGGTATCTTGTCAGGAGGGATGCCCCTTATCTCATCTGGCGCTATCTGCAAAGACCTGATAAGAAATATTCCGTCTTCTCAGTAAGAATACGATCGCAGCTTTCAGGATGGTCGGTTTTCTTCAGAGAAGGCAGGAAGGTGGTATGGGGAGACGCGCTCTTCAGGCCGGGTGATGTCGAATCAGTTAAAGCTCTTCTAGGACAGGCCGCATCCAGCAGCTTATTTAGAGACGCTGATTTTGTCGAATGCTGGTTCCCTCCCAGGCCTCAATGGTGGGAGAGCATCCTGAACGAAATTGGTTTTGAAAAGACGGGGCAGCCTGATGATCTTCATTTTACCGTTCCGATATATCGTGACTCTCAGTCAGTCGAGACGGTTAGAAGGCATCTCTATTATTCAATAGGAGACAGCGACCTCTTTTGATTTCGGGGGTAATATATATGTTGAGGAACAGAGCGTCCAAATTGAAACTCTATGTGAAGAGAGTCCTGCATCGAAAGGGAGTATACTCATCTGGCTCCGTCATCTCCAGGGAAGATAACATTTCCCTTTACAGGAGTTCAAGGGCTGCCCGGCGGGCTGAATGTCCCAATCTCCCTCTCAATCTGCTGGTCGAGGTTACGAGCAGGTGCAACCTTGAGTGCAGGATGTGCAATGTCCATCACAACACGCGTTCGGGCCGGATGATCCCGGATGGCTTGCTCGATGCGACGCTTGATCTTGCGAAGACTGCTTCTGTTGTGTACCCCTTCGGCCTCGGCGAGCCTCTCCTTCACCCTGACATCGTCGGCATTGTCAGGCGATACAAGTCTCTGGGGGCTTTTGTCGGTTTTGTCACTAATGGAATGCTCCTCACAGAGAAGATATCCGGAGGGTTGATTGCCAATGGCCTGGACCATCTCACTATATCTGTTGACGCGGCTGATAAAGCTCTTCTTTCGCAGATAAGGCGGGGCGCAGAT
>DATHCU010000338.1:0-4753 GCA_035319385.1 Thermodesulfovibrionales bacterium | reverse complement strand
GAAAGAAGAAGGCGGAAGGCACACACCGTTTTTCAAGGGATATCGACCGCAGTTTTACTTCAGGACGACGGATGTCACGGGAGTGGCGCAGTTGCCGGAGGGAGTGGAGATGGTGATGCCCGGTGACAACGTGAGTCTGGTGGTGGAGCTGATAGGACCGATAGCGATGGAAAAGGAGCTGAGGTTTGCAATCCGTGAGGGCGGCAGGACAGTCGGCGCGGGCGTTGTCACCGAGGTAATACAATAAGCAAAACGAACATTGCAAATTGCAATATTAAGGAATTATTGAGGACAAGGTGAATCAAAAGATAAGAATTAAACTAAGGGCTTATGACCACAGGATTCTCGACAGATCTGTAAAGGAGATCGTTGATACGGTTCAAAGGACAGGTGCAAGGATAGCTGGCCCGGTGCCTTTGCCGACCAGAATTAGCAGAGTGACGGTGCTCAGGTCTCCTCACGTTGACAAGAAGTCTCGTGAGCAGTTTGAGATCAGGACTCACAAGAGGCTACTGGATATCGTTGATCCTACACCCCAGACAGTTGACGCATTGATGAAGCTGGAACTCGCGGCTGGAGTGGATGTTGAGATTAAGCTGTAACTTAAGGCCTTAATTAAAATACGGATAATTTAAGAATAGTTGGAGATATAGTGATGATCGGCATATTAGGTAAGAAGCTTGGTATGACTCAAATATTTGCAGACGACGGCAAGGCATATCCCGTAACAGTAGTCGAAGCGGGACCGTGTTGTGTTGTTCAGGTTAAGACTATGGAGAACGACGGGTATGAGGCTGTTAAGGTCGGCTATATCGAGACTAAAGACAGGAAGGTTAATAAACCCGGGCTGGGCGTATTCAAGAAGGCGGGGGTGAAACCTTATAAGATATTGATTGAATTCCCCGTGTCAGGTCTGAAGGTGGGTGAATTCCTTACGGCTGACAGATTTGCAAAAGGGGATATGGTATCTGTATCGGGGATCTCTAAAGGCAAGGGATTTCAGGGCGTTATGAAGAGGCACAATTTTTCCGGCGGTCCCGGCTCTCATGGGTCGATGTTCAACAGGGCACCGGGGTCAATAGGCGCCAGTTCATACCCCTCAAGAGTGTGGAAGAACCAAAAGATGCCTGGGCATATGGGTTCGGACAGGGTTACAGTAAAGAACCTCAGGGTTATTGATGTCAGACCCGAGCAAAATCTCGTGCTGATTAGAGGTGCGATCCCGGGTCCTAAGGGTATAATTGTCGAAATTAAGAGGGAAGATTAGCATGGCAGAAGTAGAAATCAAAGATAAGAATAATAAAGTCGTTGGAAAGATGAACCTGAATGACGAGGTCTTTTCCGTAAAGGCCAAAGAGGGTGTTGTCCACAGTTCGGTCGTCAACTATCTTGCAAACCAGAGACAGGGCACACATGCGACGAAGACTAAAGGTCTTATAAGCGGCGGAGGCAAGAAGCCCTATAAACAGAAGCACACCGGACGTGCGAGAGCTGGAAGCTCTAGGTCGCCATTGTGGAGGGGGGGAGGCACGGTCTTCGGCCCTGAGCCGAGGGATTACTCCTACAAGCTCCCGAAGCAGATGAAGAGGCTTGCCTTTATGAAGGCGTTTCAGGAGAAGCTTTCGAGCGGCGAAATTGTTATAATAGACGACCTGAATCTGGACAAGCCGCGGACGAAGGATATAGCGGCGATTCTGGGGACTCTCGGACTTGACAATAAGAGTGTCCTGATAGTGACTCCGGACAAGAACAATACTATTATGCTGTCGGCCCGGAATATTCCGAGAGTGGCTGTGACCAAGGCTGCAGATATGAATACTTATGATATTTGCGCCTACGGTACGCTTCTCATAACAAAGGATGCTCTGACAAAAATAGAGGAAATCAAGGGATCATGAAAGACATATATTCAGTGATAAAGAAGCCGCTGTTTACCGAAAAGGGTGGCAGTCTCAAAGAAGCGGAAAACAAGATCCTCGTTGAGGTCGCCAGAGGGGCGAACAAGATAGAGATCAAGAAGGCCGTCGAGGACAACTTCAACGTCAAGGTTGAAAAGGTTGCGACGATTCATGTTGACGGCAAGTGGAAGAAATATGGCAAGTCAGTCGGTAAGAGGCCTGACAGAAAAAAGGCGATAATTACCCTCAAGAAGGGTGAAAAACTTGAATTTATTGAAGGTGCATAATGGGTCTGAAAAAGTTTAATCCTACATCAGCCGGCAGGAGATTCCAGACAGTCTCTGATTTTGCCGATATTACGACAACCGAGCCCTGCAAGGCTTTGCTTACATCCCTCCACAAGAGGGGTGGCCGTAACAATACCGGTCAGGTTACCGCGTGGCATAGGGGTTGCGGGAACAGAAGGGCTTACAGAATAGTTGATTTCAAAAGAGACAAGGCAGGCATACCTGCGAAGGTCGCAACGATGGAATATGATCCCAACAGATCGGCAAGAATAGCCCTTCTTCATTACAGGGACGGGGAGAAGAGATACATAATAGCGCCATCCGGTCTCGCTGTCGGCGAGGAGATTGTCTCAGGGAAGGGTTCTGAGATAAAGATCGGCAATGCCCTGCCTCTTGCGGAAATGCCGCTGGGTACGTTTATACACAACATCGAATTGCGGCCGGGAGAAGGCGCGAAGCTTGTCCGTAGCGCCGGTGCCTCTGCCCAGTTGATCGCCAAAGAGGATAGCAACGTTCTGGTTAAACTGTCGTCGGGAGAAGTGAGACGTATACTCTCCAACTGTATGGCTACCATAGGCCAGGTCAGCAATTTCGAACATGAAAATATATCTTATGGCAAGGCTGGCAGGAAGAGATGGCTGGGGAAAAGGCCTCATGTCAGAGGCGTTGCCATGAACCCGATAGATCATCCTCTCGGTGGCGGCGAAGGAAAGGCTTCCGGCGGAAGGCCGGCTTGCAGCCCATGGGGTAAGCCCGAGGGAGTCAAAACGCGACAGAACAAGAGAACCGATAGATCTATAATTAAGAGGAGGAAGTAACTTGTCGAGATCTCTGAAAAAAGGCCCATTCGTGGATGAGAAACTGATGAAGAAGGTTAAGACCATGATAGACAGCGGCGAGAAGAAGCTTATCAAGACATGGTCAAGGCGTTCAACAATTGTACCGGACTTTATAGGGTATACCTTTGCAGTTCATAACGGAAGGAAGTTTATTCCCGTGTACGTCACAGAGAATATGGTCGGACACAAACTCGGCGAATTCTCGCCGACAAGGACATTCAGAAGCCACGCAGGTTCCGAGAAGTCTTCATCGCCTGCAAAAGGGTAAAAGAGTATGGAATCAAAAGCGATATTAAAATATGCAAGGATTACCCCCAGGAAGGCTCGGAGGGTGGTCGATCTCATAAGAGAGAAGAGCGCGGGAGACGCCCTTGTATTCCTGAAGTTTATGCCTTACAGAGGCGCGAGGTGTGTTGAGAAACTCCTGAAATCCGCAATGGCGAATGCAGAACAGAAGAAGGCGATGAACCCCGAAGAAATGAAGATAGCAAAGGCCTGCGTTGATCAGGGGCCTGTCATGAAACGGGTTCTGCCAAGGGCTATGGGAAGGGCGAATGTCATCAGAAAGAGAACTTCCCATATAACATTGGTTCTTTCCGAAGAATAACAATGAACAGTGAAAATGAAAAGGTTGGGAGGTAGGTTTTGGGCCAGAAGACGCATCCAATAGGAGTCAGACTCGGGGTAATAAAGACTTGGGATTCAAGATGGTACGCCCGCAAGGGGTATAGCGATCAGCTTATTGAGGATATCACTATTAGAAGAGCGCTAAAAGATAAACTCTATCACGCTGGTGTGCCCAAGATTGAGATGGAAAGGGCCGGTCAGAATATCAGGGTCATCATTCACACAGCCAGGCCGGGTATCATTATCGGCAAGAAGGGATCCGAAGTGGAGAAGCTCAGAAAAGAGCTGAAGGAGATGACCGGGAAAGAAGTCTCGATAGACATCAAGGAGATCAGAAAACCCGAGGTGGATGCTCAACTCGTTGCCGAAAACGTTGCCCTCCAGCTTGAAAAAAGGGTGGCTTTCAGGAGGGCGATGAAGAAGTCGGTTGCGTCGGCCCTTCGGTTTGGTACGCTGGGCGTCAAAGTTTCATGCTCCGGAAGACTCGCCGGGGCGGAGATAGCCCGCACAGAATGGTACAGGGAGGGAAGAGTTCCTCTCCATACCTTTAGGGCGGACATTGACTATGGTTTCGCGAAGGCAAAGACAACCTACGGGATAATCGGAGTCAAGGTCTGGATGTATCACGGAGACATTCTCCCTGAAAGCAGAGTTAAGGAAGCTTAGGTGATATTATGTTGATGCCCAAGAAAGTAAAATTCAGGAAGATGCAAAAAGGAAATATGAACGGCAAGGCCTACAGCGGTGCCGAGGTATCCTTCGGGGAATTCGGCCTCAAGGCCACTGAGCCGGGCTGGGTTTCGAGCCAGCAGATCGAATCGGCCAGAGTAGCTATCACCAGACACGCAAAGAGGGGTTGTAAGGTGTGGATCAGGGTATTCCCTGATAAGCCAATTACGAAGAAACCGGCTGAAACGAGAATGGGTAAAGGAAAAGGCGCCCCTGAATACTGGGTTGCCGTGGTGAGGCCGGGAAGGGTCCTTTATGAGATGTCGGGTGTGACCGAAGCGATTGCGAAAGAGGCCATGCGTCTCGCATCCCACAAATTACCTATCGCAACGAAGTTTGTGAAGAGGGATGAGGAGGTACTATGAAGCCCACG
>DATHCU010000337.1:0-4009 GCA_035319385.1 Thermodesulfovibrionales bacterium | reverse complement strand
GCTGCCTTTACCATCGCCATCAATGCGACTATAGTCTTACCGCATCCTACATCTCCCTGAACAAGGCGGTTCATGGGGTGCCGGCTCTCCATGTCGCGGGCGATGTCCCCGAAGACCCGTTGCTGCGCAGAAGTCAGCCTAAAGGGCAGCATGCCGATGAATTTCTTCACAAGCGGGCCGTCCGGAAGAAAGGATATCCCGCTTTCGAATGTGTTTCTTTTCTTTATGACAGCCAGTCCCAGTTCGAGCACAAAGAGTTCATCAAAAGATAATCTCCTGTGAAAGTCACTCTCTCCCCTGTTCAATATTTCCAGATCTGAATTAGGGCCCGGGAAATGGACCTGTTCAAAGCTTTCCGAAAGCCCGGGAAGGGAATGTCGTTTCAATATCTCCACCGGCATTACATCACGGACTTCTTCGATACAGGTGGTTACTATCTGAAACATGATCGAGCGCATCTGTCTTGCGCTGAGACCTTTAGTCACCCTGTATACCGGCACGATCCTGTTAAGGTGGATGCCGGGGTCCTCGCCGTCTGTCAGAATTTCATACTCCGGGTTGCCCATCTCAAAGCCTATTCCCCGGTAAGAGTCTCTCTTGACTGTGCCGTAGAGAAGCAAGTCATCGCCGATCTGAAATGCCTTCTTCAGGTAAGCCTGGTTGAACCATTTGGCGGTGAGGAGGGCGCTGCCGTCATTCAGGACGAGTTCAAATATGGTCAGGTTCCTTCCGGGCAGTTTCTTGATCCCGGAAGAAACAACCTTTCCGGAAACTGCCTCGTGATTTCCGGGTATCAGGTCATAGATCTTCTTTATGTTGCGGCGGTCTTCATAACGGCACGGGAGATAAAGAAGGGATTCTCTTACGGTCTTGATGCCGAGGCGCTCCAGCAGTTTTGCCCTGATCGGTCCTACGCCTTTTATGTATTGGATCGGAAATTCTGAGAGGTCTTTAGGCATCAGCAGAAGGCGGAGAAAAAGTCCTGTCCGCTTCTTCTATTCTCATCTTAGAGTATTCGCTTTCGCTGATTATGTCTATGTCCCATCCGGTGAGCTTCATCGCAAGCCTGACGTTCTGGCCCCTTTTGCCTATAGCTATCGAAAGCTGCTGATCGTTGACAACCACCATAGCAGTCTTTGACTCTTCATTTACACCTATTCTGTCAACGCTGGCAGGGCTCAAGGCCTTTGCTATGAGCTGCCGGGCGTCGTCCGTCCACGGTATTATATCGATCCGTTCACCGCGGAGTTCACGCACTATCAACTGGACCCTCGTGCCTTTCATGCCGACGCATGCCCCCACCGGATCAACCGAGGCATTTTTAGAAAAAACGGCCAGTTTGGTACGTTCGCCGGGCTCTCTAACAATATTTTTTATTATCACCAGTCCGTCGTTGATCTCCGGCACCTCAAGTTTGAACAGCGATGCGACGAACTGCGGATTTGTCCTGGTAAGCATTATTGCAGGGCCTTTCGGGGCTATCCTCACATCCTCTATATAAGCTCGGATCATGTCGCCCCGTTTCAGATTCTCATTCGGCAGGGTCTCCTTCACGGGGAGCAGGGCATCTGTCTTTCCGAGATTCAGGTAGTATATTCCCTTTTCCTTTCTCATGACCACACCACTGACCACATGTCCCACCTTGTCCTTGAATTCATTGTAGATGGCGTCTCTCTCCGCCTCTCTGACCCTCTGGAAGATGACCTGTTTTGCGGTTTGGGCCGCTATCCTGCTGAAATCGTGAAGGTCAAGCGGGACATTGACAGTGTTGCCCTCAATTGATTCAGTAGATAATTTCCTTGCATCGGCAACGGATATTTCCTCATCTTTGTTGACGACCTGCGTAACAATGGTCTTTGTCTCATAGACAGAGATGGCACATGTCTTCGTGTCGATCGTAAGGTCTATATTCGTCCTGCCCCCGAATTTCTTTCGAACGGCCGAAAGCAGGGCGGACCGCAGCGTCTCTATCAGTACCTCACGCGATATGCCTTTTTCCCGGCTTATCTGGTCAATGACGTAACAGAGTTCCTTGGACATTACAATTCTATCTCCAGCCTTGCCCTTGATATGTTATCAAAGGGAATTAGCAGTTCGCGGTCCCTTATCACGAGTCTTATCATATTCCCGTCTGTGCCAGCGATTCTGCCCACAAAGAAATTCTGGTTCTCCATTTTTTCAGCAGTAATTATCCGGGCAAGTTTGCCGGTGTTCTTCTCGAAATCGATCAGCCTCTTCAGCGGCCTGTCCAGACCGGGGGACGAGACTTCAAGGGTATAAGATCCCTGAATAGGGTTTTCGACGTCCAGCAGCGCACTGAAGCTCCTGCTGAAATGCTCACAGTCATCGAGAGTGACTCCGCCTTCTTTATCTATCAGCACCCTGAGCAACAGCTTACCCTTTCCAAGAAGTTCGACATCGAATACCTCCACCCCCTGTCCTTCAGCAGCCTCTTCCGCAATTCGAACAACTCGTTGCGCGGTATCCTTATTCATATGCAATCTTGCCTTTGCTGAACGAGAGTTATCACAGTCCGGAAATCCAGCCTCGCAAACGATACTCTGTTCGTTCCGCGACCTTTTTTAAAGGGGCTTCTACCAATGACTTGTGCCCAATAAAACAAAAGAGTGGGACTGCCCACTCTTCGGTAATTACAAATAAAATTTAATATATCAGTTCCGGCACGAAAAAGCAAATTTAGGGGACAGGTGAAAAGAGAACCTGTCCCCTAAAAAATATACTCAGAATATTATTTTGCCGGTTTCTCAGGAGCCGGAGCTGGAGCTGCCGGTGCCTCAGCCGGTTTCTCAGGAGCCGGAGCCGGAGCTGCCTGCTCAGCCGGTTTCGGAGCCTCGGGTTTCGGCTGTTCCTGCGGTTTGCAACCTATTGTGAATGCTACCATTAACACTAATGATAATACTAAAGCTATTACCTTTTTCATTAAGTTTTCACCTCCTTCCAATAATACTTGATCAATATCTTAAAAAGATATTATATCACAAAAAAAATTGTCAACATAAAAGTCATGAAATTGTATACTTTATTTTTTCAAAAAAGCAAGCTATTTTTTTTCCGGCAAATTAGTGCGGTGAAGCCAAATAAGAAAAATATTAACCTATGCTAAAAATAATCTTTACGTTGGTATTTTTTTGTGCTATGATTAATAACTCTACCGCTAATCGATAGAGCTGATGTCTGCAGAAAATTTGGCAGGGGCGATCTTCGGAGATGTTCGAAGACCGCCCCTCATAGTCAGGAAGGGGGCACTCAGAGATGGTGATAATCGGTGAGAAGTTAAGCATAATAGCAAAGCGTGTGAGGGAGGCGATGATGAAGAAGGACAAACTCCCCATACAGGATATCGCAACCGCCCAATGGAAATCGGGAGCGGGGATGATAGACGCGAACATCGGGCCTGCGGAGGATGGAGGAGAGGACTTGATGCAGTGGATGGTCACTGTCATTCAGGAGGTCGTTCCGCTGCCTGTCTGTCTTGATACAACAAACTATAAAGCTATTGAGGCCGGACTTCAGACGCACAACAATCAATGGGGACGTCCCTTGATAAATTCCACTTCAAACGACCCCGAAAGATTTCCGATGCTGGAACTCGCCGCAAAATATAACTCCCAGATTATCGGTCTGACCGTGGGGAAGGGCGGGTTGCCGGCTGATGCCGAGGAAAGGTCAGCGATTGCCGCCGAGATAATGGCAAGGGCCTCGGAGTATGGCGTGCCCCTTGAAGACATTTATCTGGATCCCTTGGTTCTGCAGGTGGCGACCTCACAGGACCATGCTCTAAAAGTCATCCAGTCGGTTCGCATGTTCCAGGAACTTAACGACCCTCCGATGAAGACGGTCGTTGGTCTCAGTAATATCTCAAACGGTTGTCCAAAAGCTCTCAGGCCTGTCATAAACAACCATTACCTTTCACTTCTGATGTATGAAGGTTTGACGGCAGCCATAGCCGACCCGCACGAAATTGCTCCCACTGTGAAAACTATTGATG
>DATHCU010000336.1:0-2724 GCA_035319385.1 Thermodesulfovibrionales bacterium | reverse complement strand
AACTGCATTCGGGCCTTCCCCGGACGGGGCATAAGGGTATGGGGGGCAAGGACCACATCATCTGATACTTCCTGGAAATACATCAACGTGAGACGCCTTTTTCTCTTTCTTGAAGAATCCATTGACGAGGGCACACAATGGGTTGTCTTTGAGCCGAACAATGAAAAGCTCTGGGCGCGGGTCAGGGCAACAATAACCGAATTCCTCACAAGGGTATGGAAAGACGGAGCACTGATGGGTACGAAACCCGAAGAGGCATTCTTTGTGAGATGTGACAGGACGACCATGACCCAGGACGATATCGACAACGGAAGGCTGATCTGTTTGATCGGCGTCGCTCCCGTGAAGCCGGCTGAATTCGTAATATTCCGCATAGCCCAGTGGTCAGGCGGCTCATCGGTTACGGAATAGTTGTCCGGTACAGAGGAATTTTGGCTGTCATGATGAATTCTCCAGCATCTCTGCGAAGACAGCCTATGAATATTGATTGATTCAACTTACGAAGGAGGTATGTATGCCGGCAGGACAGAGAAAAGACCCTTACAGAAATTTCAGATTCAGGGTGGAGGTAGACGGGATCACTCAGGCGGGCTTCAGCGAATGCACCGTTGGGGATGCGACCACTGACCCTATCGAATACAGAGAAGGCACGGACTCTACAACAGTAAGAAAGTTGTCGGGTCTTACTAAATACGCGAACGTCACACTGAAATGGGGAATTACGGATTCGCTGGACATTTACAACTGGAGAAAGCAGATTATCGACACCGGGGCGGAAGGCGCAAGAAAGAACCTCTCCATAATCCTGGTTGATGAAGCGGGCAAAGACAAGGCCCGCTGGAACATTATGCAGGCATGGCCCACAAAGTATGATCCGCCCGATTTCACAGCAAAAGGCAACGACGTTGCAATCGAAACCCTCGAGATAGTTCACGAGGGAATTCAGAGGGTTTCCTAAGGAGGCAGATCAATGGCTTTGCAGACAGAGTTCGATTTCACCCTTCCCAAAGGGTATGTGGATGAAACCGGGGATCTTCACAAGCAGGGACTGATGAGGCTCGCCACTGCAGCGGATGAAATACTGCCCATGAAGGACCCGAGGGTACAGGCGAATCCGGCCTATCTCACGGTGATACTATTGTCGCGTGTGATCACAAGGCTCGGCAACCTTCAGGTTATCAATCCGAAGACAATTGAGAACCTTTTTGCGGCAGACATGTCCTACCTTCAAGATCTCTACAGGAGAATCAACGGGGACGGAACCAGCAGAATCAAGGCGGTATGCCCGAAATGTGAGCATCAGTTCGAGATGGAGACAGACCTGACGGGGGAATGACCGGCTACCCTCTCGAACGCCTCTACGAGGAGGTGGCCTTTGTAGCATACCATTTTCATTGGCCCTACGAAGAGATACTGGCCATGGAACATGGGGAGAGGCAAAAATGGTGCGGTGAGATCTCGAAGATTAACAGGAAACTCAGCGGAGATAAAGAGAAGAGTCTACTTGAATCGGTTTGATGCCGACAGCTAATACTTCATATCCCTATGCAACATTCAGATTTCGGGTCGAAATCGATGGGATCACTGTTGCCAGGTTCTCTGAAGTCTCCGGACTTATGGTGGAGACGGAGACAGAACAGTATGAAGAAGGCGGTGTCAATGATTTTGTGCACTATCTGCCCAAGAGGACAAAATACCAGCACATCATACTGAAGCGCGGTCTGACCGATGTTGACGAACTCTGGCAATGGTACCAGGATGTGGTGGCAGGCAGATTCCAGCGGAAGAACGGGGCTATAGTCCTCATGGACAGCTCGGGCGAAGATGCGCTGCGCTGGAACTTCTCGAACGCCTACCCTGTCAAGTGGACTGGGCCGGACCTCAGGGCCGACAGCAATACCGTCGCCTTTGAGACTATAGAAATCGTGCATCACGGCATTCAGAAAGGTTAAAGGATAGCCGATTGAAATACTGCAACGTAAGGCCCCCGGTGAGGAAAGAGCTGGTCAATCTCTCCTTCCACAGACGGATAGCGGGCAGGTACAGGTTTCTCAGAGAATCCAGCCGGATGCCCAGCCTCAGGTTCCTGACACCTTTCATTAACAGGCCTCTGAGTCGGCTGAGGTGCATTTCGCATGTCGTGCCGGCGGACAATCGGTTCACCATTCAGATGGCGCTCTGCTTTGAAGTGAAGCATTACACGAACACCTCACGAGAAGAGAGATCCGTGCCGTGGTCCGCGACTCCGCACATCCATGCGCCAGCAGGACCACCCGCAAACAGCCCTGGAGTGCGAGTCGCCACAGCAAATCAGAAAAGGCGTTATATGCCGATGAATAAAGGTCCGTTCCGCAATTATGGAATCCTGGGATGCACTGTTCCACTGCATCTTTCGGTTCCCGGTTTTTCGAGCCCGCAGACTTCGAATATCCGGGACACACGCCATTCCTCCAACCCTTTCTGCTCGTGTATCGCGATGGCGCATAATCTGTCCTCAACTTTAGTTATCAAGCATTTGAATGCGTTTCCTCAGGCACAGCCTGTCATATCCCGGCACGTACTCGATACAAGATATACACCGCCCGCTTATGACAGACGGCGGGTGGTAATTGGTTCAAATCCATCGGTTCAAATCAAGGCCGATAAGCATCGGTTGATCCAAGTGAGGAATGTCAGCGCAACTTGCCCGGCAAGAATTGTACGCGTTCTGCAGAACACTGTCGG
>DATHCU010000335.1:0-2126 GCA_035319385.1 Thermodesulfovibrionales bacterium | reverse complement strand
TACAGACTATCGCAAGAGGTTTCCATCCCCTTCTCTCCAACGACGATTTCCGGCGTGAGCATCCACTCCAGTGACCACGCCCCCGAGTCATCTCTTCTCAGGCAGACAACACCGGCCATCTTGAAAGAGATCAGGTTCTTGCCGGAGTCACCGAAGAGCAGAAGCGACGCAAGCTTCGAAAGATGCGGCAGATGTCCGACCAGGATAACGTCGTCTTTGCGATCCCTGAGGCGGTCCGCCCATATGTTGGGGTCATCAAGAGGAGACAGACCGTCCGTCTCTTTCATTCCCCGCACAGGTTTCAGGTTCTGAAACAATACCCCCGCGGTCTGTTCCGCTCTCAGTTTCGGGCTGTGCAGTATCTCGGATATGGAAATATTCAACAGGGAGACATATGCGGCGACTCTCGAAATATCATCCAACCCCTTTTGAGAAATGGGTCTTGCGAGGTCTTCATCCTCTCTCATTGCCTCGGCATGCTGTACAAGGTATAGAAACATGATTACCCCTTCTGAAAATAAGTATACAGCAAAGATGTGAAGGATGGAGGATGAATAATAGAGGTCATCCTTCCTTAGGTCTTTCCCTCTATATTCAGAATAACCTTTTTGTATCGGATGTACTCGATCAGTCCCCAGATGCCGGCCGCCGCCATCGTGATAAACCAGGACAGGGATATCGCGGTGGCCACCTCGGGTTTCACTCCTATGAGTCCGAAGAATAATACGAAAGCGCCCTCCCTTATCCCGAGACCAGAAATTGACACGGGGATCATGGAGAACAGTATGATCAGGGGCAAGAACATGAGAAAGGCCAGAAAAGGGATATGCTCTCCAAGCCCCGCTGAAAGGACCGCAACCGATGCAATACCGGCGAGCTGGACTACAGCAGACAGCGCAAGTGCCCTGAGTATCGTCTTCTTTTCATTCCGGTACATATGAAAGTAATTATAGAATTCCGAAAGAAGCCGGATTCTCTTGCCGAGCCGCAGCCCGAAGATAAGGAAGCTTGCCCCGACAGAGAAGAGCACAACGACCAGGAGGAGCCATTCTATGGGAGATCCGTGATAATGCTGAAAGCCGAAGGGGAATGCGGCCGTGCATATCAGAATCAGCGCAACAAAACCTATATACCTGTCCATAAAGATTGATCCGAAACTCGCGTCTGCTTTGCCGGTTTCTCTGTAGAGATAGAAGGCCTTTACAGCGTCTCCTCCGATGAGGCCGGGCAGAAGTGTATTGAAGAAAGAGCCTATCATGTAGAGGGAAAAGAGCCTTTTCGTATCCAGCCCGCCGGGAAGAAAGAGCTTCCATCTCATCGTCGAGACGAACTGGGCGAATATATATATGGCAATCGCTGAGACGAAAGAGGCAGGGCTTATGGTTTTCAATATCCCTGCGACCTGAATGACTCCTGTTTTGGATAAAACATAATACAACAAACCACTGCTGATCGAGAGCTTCAGAGCGACGAGCAGGGCCTTATTTAATTTCAGGGCCAAGGATCTTCTTGATTACATAGATGGGTTTTCGCTGGCTTTCATGGTATACCCTCACGAGCATCTCGCCGAGGAGGCCCATGCCGATAAGCTGGATGCCGACAATCATCAACAGTGCGCCAAGCAGGAGAAGGGGCCTGCCTCCTATGTCTTTCCCGAACAGCAGCTTGTCCGCGCTCAGATACAGCAGTATCAGAAAACCGAGGATTTCGCTCAGCATCCCGAACGGTCCGAAGAACTGAATGGGCTTCGTGGAGAAGCTCTGCAGGAATTTCACTGTGATAAGGTCCAGCACAACACGGATTGTCCGCGATATCCCATATTTTGATTTGCCTCTCAATCTGGGGTGGTGCACTGTCTCGACTTCCGCCACCCTGACCCCGTACCAGCTTGCAACGGCCGGGATGAATCTGTGCATTTCGCCATACAGCTTCAGATTCTTGATGACGTCGCGTCTGTAGGCTTTCAGTGAGCATCCATAATCGTGCAGCTTGACCCCGGTGACCTTGCTGATCAGCCAGTTCGCCATCATCGAGGGCAGTCTCCTCGAAAAGAAAGGGTCTTGCCTCTTCTTGCGCCAGCCGCTGACAAGGTCGTGTTCCTTTATGGATTCGAGGAGCTTCGGAAT
>DATHCU010000334.1:0-2186 GCA_035319385.1 Thermodesulfovibrionales bacterium | reverse complement strand
GGGATAGGCAAGCTTCAGGACAGACTGCTCATACTTCTCGATATCGACAGTCTTCTAACGAACGGAGACGGGCAGGGACTCTTCCTGGAACAGAACCGGAACTGAAATAAATGAGATTGCCGGATTATTAAAGAATCGAAGGGTGTGATTGGAAATACTTTGCACAATGTGAGAGAAAGGGTTAAATGAAACTGGACGACATATCACTGAAATGGAAGACAACATTGCCCATTATCTTTGCGATAACACTCGGTGTTGTCGCAACAGTCGTAATTACAGGGGTAGCAACCAGGCAGATTGTGTTGAAAGACCTGAAGAATACGACCCTGCCCGGATACAGGGATTCTGTGCTCAACTCCCTCACAGCCATGATGATATCGGGAGATTATACTGCTTCGAAAGGCCTTTATGTAGAGCAGATGAAGCAGGTGGCGGACCTCAGAATAGTAAGGGCTGACGTCATCGGCAGCAAAGCGGAAACAAAGAGCGCGGCTGATTATGCAAAAGACGAAATGGAAAAGGATGTCCTGTCTAGCGGTACTGGGAAGATCGTGCTGGAGGGTGATTATATAAGGGGCGTCTATCCGTATAAGGCCCAGACAAATGTTATGGGAAGGAGTTGCCTCTCGTGCCATGCGGTAAAGGAAGGCGCGGTACTCGGGGTGCTGAGCGTGAAGATCCCGATGAAGGAATCGTTCGCCCGTATCAGATGGCTCCAGCTTCTTTATGCTGGGCTCGGACTCATGGGTATAATGAGCGCTATAGTGATTGTCTTCATCATCCTGAGGATTTCGACCCTGCGCCCTCTGATGAAACTCACTCAAACGGTGGATAATATCGCGGGAGGAGACCTGAGGGTCAGCATCGACAGCGTTAATAAGGACGAATTGGGAATGCTCGCCCGGAATATGAACAAAATGGTACTGTTTATAAGTACCGTAGTCGACAAAGTGCTGTCGTCCGCAAACAGCGTAGTGACGGCGGTTGACTCCCTGAGGGCAACAGCTGAAAAATCGGCCGAGGGTGCGATAAAGCAGGCGGGTCAGGTCGAACAGATAGCCACAGCAGCGGAAGAGATGAGCCAGACGATTACCGACATAGCCCGAAATGCATCCCTGGCGTCTGAGACATCATCCGAGGCGATGAATACGGCTTCGGAAGGCAAGAAGGTCGCTGAAGGCGCTGTGGAGACCGTAAACGGCGTCTACTCATCGACAGTGGAACTGGCCGGTATGGTCGAAAAACTCAATAACAGGGTGGGTGAAATAGGCGGAATCGTCACTGTTATCAAGGATATAGCCGATCAGACCAACCTTTTGGCTCTCAATGCAGCCATAGAGGCCGCACGCGCAGGGGAGCAGGGCAGGGGGTTTGCGGTTGTTGCCGATGAAGTGCGGAAACTAGCGGAGAGGACGATCAAGGCGACCGGTGAGATCTCCGAGAAGATAAGCGGCGTGCAGAGGGAGTCCGAACAGACTGCGAAATCCATGGATGCCGCTTCGGTGCAGGTGACCGAGGCGACCGGGTACATAAAGCAGGTTGGAGAATCCCTGGTCCACATTGTGGACGCGGTACAGAAGGTCAAGGATCAGATAACCCAGATAGCTGCCGCGGTCGAGGAGCAGTCGGCGACTTCCGAGGAGGTTGCAAGGAATGTTGAGGGCACATCTGTCATCACGAAAGACATAGAGCGGATGTCGGAAGGCGTTATGCAAGAGGTCTTCGGCATGATGAAAGTGGCTGAGGAACTGAGAAGCGCAACGATAGGATTCAGGACAAAAGGCAAAGAGGCCATGGCGTTTGAACTTGCCAAGACAGAACACAAGGTTCTGATCGGCAAGGTTGCGTCGTGTCTCAAGGCCGGGGTCCAGGTGGATCCTTCGCAGCTTCCGGACCACCACAACTGCAGGTTCGGCCATTGGTATGACAAGGAAGGCGCCCAGAAATTCGGCCATCTGCCGAGCCTGAGGGCTGTCTTGGGACCGCATGAGCGGTTCCATGCCCTGGCAAAAGGGGCCGTCACGGAATTCAACTCCACCAGGAACGGGAAATCTGCGGAGATTTACACTGAACTGGAGGGGCTCATGAGCCAGCTTGACGGCTATTTCGAGAATATTAAGAGGGAAATGAAGACTTAGGCCTGTCCGAATGGAAGCAAATGTTACCATGGAACAAACAGCGGTAAG
>DATHCU010000333.1:0-3538 GCA_035319385.1 Thermodesulfovibrionales bacterium | reverse complement strand
CTCTATCGACACATCCTTTATCTCCCGATGGCCCATTTTCACAGGGAATCATCGGGTATGCTCATATCGAGGGTCATGTATGATGTTGATACCCTGAACGGGTTGATAGCGGAGGTCATCAAGACCTTTATCCTGGAAGTTCCCACATTGGTCCTTCTGCTCGGAGTGGCTTTCTACAGGAAGTGGGACCTCACGCTCTTGAGCCTTGTGCTGCTTCCTTTTATTGCGTATAGTACGCGCAAATTCGGCAAGGGTGTGAAGAAAAAGCGGAAGGAAGCCCAGAGAAAACTGTCTTTTCTCACTCACCGGATCAACGAGAGTATCCATGGGGCGAGGATCATAAAGGTCTTCAACAGAGAAGAGATGATGACGGAAAAGTTTGGTGCAGACAACCAGAGATATTACAGGGACCTGCTCAAGGTCACGCGGCTAAAGGAGTCCACAAAGCTTGTTATCGATGTGGTCACCGGCGGCGGGATAGCCGTGGCACTGGCATATGGTCTCTACATGATCAGACAGGGCGGCCTTACGGTCGGGGGATTCGGATCCATAATTGCAGCGGTTTATCTTATGTTCTCCCCGATCAAGAAACTGGGCGAGGCATATACGGTTCTGCAGGAATCGAGGGCATCTCTCGAAAGGATAGATACTCTTCTGAATACCGAGCATGAGAAGGACGGAAGCATCAGGATAGAGGGATTCAGAGACACGATATCCTTTGAAAATGTCTCCTTCGCATTCCCGGGTACTGTCACACCCGTTCTGCAGGACATTAATCTTGAGGTTAGGCAGGGGGAGATGATCGCAATCGTCGGTCGAAGCGGTGTCGGCAAATCCACCCTTGTTGACATGGTGCCAAGATTCCACATCCCCACTTCGGGCAAGATGACAATAGATGGAATTAATATGAACGATGTCGAGCTTCACTCTCTAAGGGAACAGATCGGGATCGTGAGCCAGGACATAATCCTTTTCAACGATACCGTAAAGGAGAATATAGCCTTCGGAAAACCGGGAGTGAGCGATAATGACGTTGTCGGGGCTGCAAAAATGGCCTATGCCGACGAGTTTATTCAGGAACTGCCTGAAAAATATCAGACGTTTATCGGCGAAAGAGGCCTGAAACTCTCGGGCGGCCAGAGACAGAGGATAGCGATTGCTAGGGCGATCATGAAGAACCCGCCTATCCTTATCCTGGACGAGGCCACGTCTTCCCTGGACTCGGTCTCGGAGTCAATTGTCCAGAGGGCTCTCGATCTCCTGATGAAGGGACGCACGACTATTGTAATCGCTCATAGGCTTTCTACGATCAGAAACGCCGATAGGATCATGATTATCGAAAAAGGCCGGATAGCGGATATGGGAAAGCATGAAGAACTTATCGAGCGGAATGCAACTTACCGCGAGTTGTATCGCGCCCTTTCGTAATGGCGCCCGTGACCGAAGCCGCATGCAGCTGACAACGGGGCTGCTTTAAAGCCGTCCGGACAGGCCTATTATCCCGACCTTCCTGAGATATCCCAGAATCCTGTCAAGGCTCTCCTCGATGCTCAGACTGTCTGTTTCGACGATGATCTCGGCCTTGTCAGGAGGCTCATAGGGATCCGATATGCCGGTGAAATTACTGATCTCTCCCTTGCGGGCTTTCTTGTAAAGCCCTTTAGGATCTCTTCCTTCGCAGACGCTGATGTCGCATTTCAGGAAGACTTCAATGAAATCACCCGGCTCAAACATCTGCCTAACCATTAGCCTGTCCATCCTGTAGGGAGATGCGAATGAAGCGATCGTGAGTATCCCCGCATCCAGAAACAGACGCGCCACCTCTCCGACACGCCTCAGGTTCTCCCTCCTGTCGGTGGCGGAAAATCCCAGGTCTTTGCAAAGACCCTGTCTGACGTTGTCGCCATCCAGCACGTAGGTCCTAATGTTATCCTGAAAGAACCGGTATTCCAGTTCGTGCGAAATGGTCGATTTGCCTGACCCGGAAAGACCCGTGATCCAAACAAGTGCGGACTTGTGTCTGTTTAATTCCCACCGCTGGTTATTCTTCACCTTGCCCTCGTGTGGAGTCGTATTATTATTCATAATGTCTTTTGCCTTCATCCCGTGAATCTTCCATCCTCCCCTGTTCGCCTCATCATCGGGTGTCTTCCATGCAAATAGAGAATCTCCTATAGTATAATTAAAAAATACTAAATCATGGAAATGTCGTATCCGCTTTCTGATTCACCCATGGAGAGAAGACCCGATGAACCCTTACCCACTGGAGGAAAGACGTCCGTCCCCGGCATTAACAGATATTCGTCTCCCGAGCGGGAGAATCTTTGAGTAACAAGAGGTTAAGGGTCTGCCACCTGACATACTCCTTCTTCCCCCTGGTAGGAGGAATGGAGGAAATGATACATAACCTTTCAATCTCCATGCTTTCGAGCGATTGCGAGCCTTATGTCTTTGCCCCGAAAGTGAGAGGCAGAGACAACTGGTTGGATGTCCCCTATCGCATACTTCGCTATCAGAAGCCTTCCTCAAGACATTTTGGCGTCAGACAGATCATTGTGCCTCTCTTGTGGCATCACATCAGATATCGTTTCGACGTCCTTCATTGCCACGGTGTATTCCCGGCTGGTTATGTCGGCTTGTCCTTTCACAGACTTACCGGTTGCCCGTTTGTGATTACCTCGCATGGCGGCGATATCAAACAGAATGAAAAAGGGATCATAATCACCCCGCGGATTACTGCGAATGTCAGAAAGGCGCTCTGCGAAGCCGGTGCGGTCACAGCCGTATCAAATGACATGAAAGAACAGATCCTTCGTCTGGCTGCAGATTCCAGCAGGGTTCACGTCCTCCCGAACGGCATCTTTGCTGATGAATTCAGGTCGTCGGTGGAAAAGAACGAAAAACTTAACCCTTACATTTTGTACCTGGGCAGGCTGAGAGCGGACAAGGGTATCGATCTGCTCATCAGGGCATTTTCGGCTGCAAGCCCGAAGCATCCTGATGTTAAACTGAAGATTGCCGGAGAAGGCAGGGAAAGAAAGAATTTGATGGCTCTGGCGAATGCCCTTGGCTTGAGTCGCTGCGTCGAATTCCTTGGGATGGTGCGTGGAAAGGAGAAGATTCAACTCCTCCAGGAAGCGATGTTTCTGGTATGTCCTTCCAGGAAAGAGGCCTTCGGCATAGTTAATCTTGAGGCCTTTGCAGCCGGCATTCCCGTAATTGCGAGCAGAGTGGGCGGTATTCCGGACATAGTGGAGGACGGAGTAAACGGATTTCTCGTGGAACCTGATGACGTGAAGAAGCTTGAAGACAAACTCGAACTGTTGATGAACGATGCTGCTTTGAGGAATAATCTTTCCAGCAATGCCTTGAAGAAGGTGTCCAGCTATGATTGGTTCCGCATTGCTCAGGAATATTGCCGAATCTATCAGGAGATCAGTGAAGCAGGGAAATCATGAACCTTCTGAATGCGATAAGGAAACTATATCCGGCTGCGGAGAAGGGGGCAGGGCAGCGTTCCGTGTATGTCTTTGCCAAC
>DATHCU010000332.1:0-3526 GCA_035319385.1 Thermodesulfovibrionales bacterium | reverse complement strand
ATCCGAAATTACGCCGACGCGATGATCAAATTGGATCGGGTCGACGTCATGCAACTTTCGTATCAGTTCATCTGCCCTGCGTATAATGCGGCCCCGATGGCTGAGAGCATATCCGGTTTCTCGTAGATGTATGCGGGCCTCTGAAGACGTTCTTCCAAGAGGCCTTTCAGCCATGGATTCTGGGCGCAGCCTCCCGCGAATATAATGTCATCCTTAATGTCGATCCGTTTCATGAGAGAGATCACCCTGTTCATGATGGACCTGTGGATAGCCGATGCGATGGCCTCCCTCTCAGCCCCTTTTGCTATCAGGCTGATGACCTCGGATTCGGCGAAGACCGTGCACATGCTGTTTATTGTCAGTCCGGCATCATCAGTGCTGCAATGGTAGCCAAAATCCTGCAGTTCGAACCCGAGGGATCTTGCCATTATCTCTATGAACTTGCCTGTGCCTGCTGCACAGCGATCGTTCATCTCGAAGTTCAGGACGGCCCCCTGCTCATTAAGCGATATGACCTTTGTGTCCTGGCCCCCTATGTCAACAATGGTCCTGCATCCGGGGTACATCTCTTTTGCACCCCGGGCAACCGCCTTGATTTCGGTGATGGTCTGAACGTTGCCGTGCACCTCGAGCAGATGGCGTCCATAGCCTGTAGCAAGGATCCTGTCAGGCTGGTCCGAATCAAGGAGCCTTTTGCAGACCTCGAGCGGCCCTGTCCCGGTTTCCTCCTTATAGAAGGCAACCGGGAGATTGTCTTCAGCAATAACGTACTTTATATATCTTGAACCTATGTCAATGCCGCCTGTCTTCAAGCGTGGACGCCCTTCCCGATAAGTTCGAGAAATGCTTCAACCCTTGTCTTGAGCTGTCCCATGTCCTCCATGCTGTAGTCTGTTTCGATCCTGAGAAACGGTAGTCCTATCTTGTCCGCGTGTTTCTTCACCTTGTACGCCTCGATCATATAGGGGGTACAGAACTGGATGGCGTAATGAATGATGCCGTCCGCCTTTAGCTTTTTAGCCAGATCTTCTATATCGGAGAGGCGCTCATCATTTGGGGTAAAGCAGGCGCAATTGATAGTCATATATCTCTCGGCGATCTTCTGCACCGCTTCTTCAAGTGAAGAAAAATTATCATCAAGCAGTGACCTGAAGTTTCTCTCCCCCACGCATGACTCTTCACCGACAATGGTTGCGCCGCTGCCCTCTGCGATTGCGTGCAGTTTCCAGTTGGGAATTGCCATCGGAGAACCCGATACAAGTATCCTTGCACTTCCCTTTGCGGTAACGCCTGCGCCGGCCTTCACACGTGCTTCAAGCTCATCGCAGAGTTCGTTCACCTTTGCGGTGAATCGCAACGGGTCGTCATAAAACGCTACCTGGTTTATGAGGAGCGCATCCAGTCCCGATATCGGAGAAGGATCATTTGCCCGCAAGAGGGATAGTCTCTGTAGGGCCTTCCTTTTATCATTAACAATCTTCGAAGCCTCTTTGAGTTTTTCGAGAGTGATCTTTTTGCCGCTGATAGATTCAAGCTTTTCAGCGAATCTCTTCACCTCGTTTTTCCACAGCAGCTTACCGTCTTCACCCTTCTTATTCGGCATCTCCATGACGTACATCTTCCCTTTTGTTATCTCGTCAAAGAGTTCATAGGCCTTCTTCTTGCCGTCGCAGGTTGTTTCCCCCACGATCAGGTCCGCGGTATTGACATAGGGACAAAGCCCCGCGAGTTTGAAGCCCATGAATGCCTTGATGAGGGCGCAGGTATTCCTCGGGACATACTTCTCCGCTTCATCGGATCCGACGTCAGCGCCAGCACAAAGGCCTATGCAGACACCGTCAACGGCCAGTATCAGTTCTTCAGGCACGTACACGCAGAATGTACCGATTACCTTTCGCTTCTCCTTCTTGGCTTCGACGATCTCTTCAATCCGCAGACCGTGGACCTCGGATATGACGAAATCGAAATACTTCATGCCTTCGGGCCGGTTTTCCTGGGCCAAATAAATACCCTTGTAGGCGTCCGACAGCACTCCCAAAAGTCCGTCATGGGCTTCAAGGTTCAAATCCAGCCCCTTCCACATTTCCCTGTAGTCTTTTGACATGATACCCCCTTTTTTGAGCCATCGCTGCCACTAAGGCAGCAGATGACGCGATTATTTCCGAATTAAAGGCATATTCTAAATCTACTGTTACGGTGTGCCTTATATCAAATTGATAATTAAGATGCATAGACGTCCAAACATACAAAATTTCAATAACTGGGAAGGAGTTCTCACGGAGGCGCAGGGGAGGTGAGACAGATCGGAGTCCAAGACTGCAGAGTCAATCCCTTGAGTTTCCCCCTGTCAAGGGGAGTATTAATGATGGTTGGATTCTTAGAAGTGGTGCTTTATCTCGCGGAGGTATCTCGACTTCATCATGAAGGAGGTCTGGCCGAACTTCATCCGTGAATCGGCCGAAGAGAGATAGAGTCTCTGCTTGGCCCTGGTGATTCCAACATAAAAGAGCCTTCTTTCCTCTTCCAGTGCGGACTCGTTTGTAAGGGATCTGGCGGATGGGAAGATATCCTCTTCTATGGCAGGAAGGAACACAACAGGCCATTCCAGCCCTTTTGCGGCATGAAGAGTAAGTATCTTGACCGAGTTCTCCTTACCGATCTTGTCTTGTTCAGACGCTAGAAGATTGTCTTCCATGAATTCGGAGAAAGGTTTGCCTTCCTCTTCAAGCTCCTGAAGGACGTTTGAGAGTTCCGAGACGTTCTCTATCCTGTCCTCTGAGTCTTCCTTGTATTCCTTCTTCAGGTGATCGAAATACCCGATGTCGGAAACTAGTCCCATGAGAGTCATATAAGGTTCGGCATCCACAGAATCCTGATATGACCTGACAGTTTTGATAAAGGCATCAGCGGCGTGCCTCTGTTTCGCAGTTAGCTTGGCGTCTCCGATTGCCTGAAGCCAGTCGTCTTTGTAACTCTCCCTGATATTCGAGATGGCCTTTTTTCCGATTCCCCTGCCCGGTATATTAATGATTCTCTCAAAGGCCGCAGCGTCCCTCGGGTTGGCGATGAAGCGCAGATAGGAAAGCAGATCCTTAATCTCAGCCCTATCATAGAAGGATACTCCGCTCACGATTGAATAGGGTATGTTGTATCGCATGAAGACGCTCTCCAATGCCCTCGACAGGAACGTCATTCTGATAAGTATTGCAATGTCAGAATACGGTGTGTGCTGCGAGAGCCTCTGGATCTTCCTGGCGATCCATCCGCTTTCGGAGACCGCATCATCATGGCTTTTGTACTCTATGTCACCTTCCTCCTCGTTGTCGGTATAAAGCTCGATGGCCTTATCCGACCACCTGCACTCAACCTTGCTCACTATGGTATTTGCGACGCCCAGAATACGCTGTGTCGATCGATAGTTCTTTTCGAGCTTCATCTCCCTGGCGCCGAACTCCCTTATGAACCGCTCGATGTTCGAAGGACGCGATCCTCTCCACGTATAGATGCACTGAAAAAAGTCGCCGAC
>DATHCU010000331.1:0-5353 GCA_035319385.1 Thermodesulfovibrionales bacterium | reverse complement strand
CAGGCCGCCGTGAAGTATCAAGACAAGCCTAAAGGAGAGCAGAAGTGCAGCGGTTGCAGGTTCTTTGTCCCCGGTCAGACGCCAACAGCTGCTGGCACCTGTGAGGTGGTAGAGGGTTCAATCAGCCCAGCGGGCTGGTGTACCCTGTATTCCAAGAAATCCTAAAGTGCAACATCCCGCAGGGGATTTATGTTCGTCTATCTTAGGACGTGTCATTCGAGCGCCGTTCTGTTCAGGAATGACACGTCTGAAGATGTTGGTTGCTAAAGAGAGGCCCTAATATAGAAACTTCTCTCCTTGCCGAGAGAGTAGTGATGATCCGGAATAAAACAAGCATGACAAAGATTTAGGAATAATGACTGCTACTGTCGACTACAAGTAAGCGTGATTGGTATGCTCTAGGTGTATCTGGATTCTCTTCTCTATCTTTCTCGTATTCTTTGTCGTTTCGTTGATCACATCTCATGAGAAGGTTCTGAAGTTTTATTTTATTATGGGAAGAGCATAAAATTAATTCCGATAAGGCGAAAAAAATTGCCCGGTAAAACATCGCATGTGCAAACTGCGACTTAGATGAATTGTGTGGCGCTCAACATAACTGGAGGAGGTGCCGCGGGGGCGGGCAGTTCACCTCTCAGAGACGGAACAGTGGTTTGGTACGAATGGAAAGAGGTAAGACAGCTACATCCACAGCGGCCTTCCAGTTATTTTCAGGACAAAGAAACACGGGACTTTAGATAACCGTTATCCATTTCAGAAATCGAGCCATATGCCTTCCCGCCCGGTGCTTTGAAATATTTGTTTTTGACAGGTATGATATTTCGGATATCCCGTATTTTATCAATAACACTGGTTAGGAGAGAGAGCTTGAATAATGCGATTCCGGTAGAAGAGTTGACTTACAGATGGGACAGGTGCAGGGGCCTTCTTCGGCAGTTCGTCCCCCAGGCGGAAGGATTGCTGGCGTTCTCAAGGCTGAATATCTATTACTTTAGCGGGTCGTTTGCAAGCGGCGTCTTCTGGCTGCCTCTGACCGGTGACCCCGTTCTGTTTTGCAGGCGGGGAGAGGAGAGGGCAAAGATCGAGTCACCCCTCAGTCATATCTATCCGTTCAAGTCTTATGCAGATATTGAGAGTATTCTGAATGGCCTCGGATCTTCGTTGCCGGGGGTTGTAGGGGCTGAGATGAACGGGTTGTCGTGGGCTCTCTCAAACAGTCTTGCGAAACATCTCTCCGGTCACAAATTTGTTGCTGCAGACAGGATAATAGGCATCACCCGTTCGAAGAAATCGGAGCCGGAACTGGCCATCATCCGGGATGCGGGCTCCAGACACAATAAATGTCTGACAAGACTTCTGCCTGCTCTTCTCTATGACGGAATAAGCGAACTCCAGATATCCCAGAGGATTTCGGACCTGTTTCTTTCTGAGGGTCATCTCGGAATCCTGCGTATGGAGAATTACGGAGAGGAAATATTTCTCGGACACATCTCCGTTGGTGACAGCGCCAATTATCCGAGCGTGTTCAATGGACCGGTGGGACTCCGGGGTGTTCACCCCTCAGCCCCGTATATGGGTGCTGCTGAAGTTACCTGGATTGCTGGAAAACCGCTTACCATTGATAACGGGTTTACTCTTGCAGGATACATGACTGACAAGACCCAGGTCTACTGGCTCGGAGAGAAAGGGAGTATGCCGCTGAACGCGCTAAATGCGCACAGCTTCTGCGTGGATCTTCAGAGTGAAGTAGCGGAATTGCTCAGGCCGGGGACTCTTCCCAGTGAAATCTGGAACCACTGCCTTGCCAGGGCTGAACGCTCCGGATGGAGCGAGGGGTTCATGGGACTCGGAAAAAACAAAGTCGCTTTCGCAGGCCATGGTATCGGACTTGCCATTGATGAGTACCCAGCCCTGACCAAAGGGTTCGATCTGCCGCTTGAGGAAGGGATGACCCTTGCCATCGAACCAAAAATCGGTATCCCCGGATTCGGAATGGTGGGGGTGGAGAATACTTTTGAAGTCACTGCCTCAGGCGGCCGATGCCTCACGGGTGAAGACTTCGGGATAATTACCATCTAGTACGGTCATAACTGCCTCGCGCTCCGCAACGATGGGATCAACTCATCAGTTGCATAATATGAATGGCGGACGTGACAAAGAAGCTTTTATAAGCGATATGAAGTCAGCTATATTCACCTGACGGCACTTTCAACCCTGAGTGAATTTCTGATTAACGCATGAGAACACGTGTTCAGGGTATATTAAGGTGTCGCACAAAAACTCTTTCATCATATCTGCCCTTTAGAACGGAAAGAGTTTTTTGCAGCGTGAGGATCAAAAATGCGTTTTTTGTGTTTTGAAGAAGATATTGTCGAAAATCATTCCCTTGTGAAACGGCAGTATTGTGTCATCATGAATAACATAAAGGGCGTCATACGGATTCAGTTTCTTCCTGTCATTGACCCAATATGAAACCTTGGTTGTCCGGCCAAAAAGCTGTACGCGGCGATTGAACGGATGGTTCCCGAAGTCGTACTCCTTTTCCAGCCCCAGATGCTTTACGATATCCGAAACATGAACTATCGCAGCAGGCTCTTTTATTCCGTATGGCCGTACCGACCGGATCGTGATATTGAATATTACCTTGTGATATTTCTGCACCACATCCAGGACATGTTCGATCTGCTGTATCCGCTCAATCGTGGCCTGCGTCCATACAGGGATTCTCAACCTATATGCGTTATCAAGAGATTTGATCACTTTGTTCATGACGGTTCCGGCATGATCATATCCGGGTATATACAGCGGGAGAAAAAGGAAATCCATTCCGCTTTCCTTCAGGGTTTTCAGGTAGTCTTCATCGATCGTCTTCTGCCCGTTGGTTACCACACACAAACGCTTCACCGCTGTCTGCTTCTTAAGAGCTGAAAGTATTTCGGGCAGGTCTTCCCTGACTGTGGGTTCACCTCCGGCAAGGTTCACCGTCGGACATCCCGAAATCCTCACCAGTTCGACCAGCTTCTGGATGGGCCGATCCGCAGGAAGTTGATGCCTATAATTTGCATGTGCATAGCAGTATTTACAGCTCAGATTACACCTGTAAGTCACGGGCAATATCAAGTAACTCATCGGAGTGTATCCCTGATATTCATAGGCTCTGCGGAAAAACTCCGCGTCCTTTTCAACCAATTCCGAATCTGTTCCATGGACCGGACAGCAGGTCTCCAAAGAGATGCCCTCGGGCGATTTCCAATAGATTCCATCGACATCCCGTCCGCATTTATGACAAGTAGAGGTTGTCTTTCTATAGAATGTTCTCACAATTTTTCAACCTCCGTGTTTAGATTATCCACAGACGAAATCTGAAATCCCCTGCAATTACCTATATCCCATGAAATACTGCCTAGGATCTTTTCCAGAATCACCCGCATGACACCTGAATGAGTGACCAGGAGAATTTTCTGATAGGCGCCGCCTTCAATAAACCTGTTATAGCAATTGGTTACCCGGAGTTCAAAATCTGCGTACGGCTCACCATCAGGGATCGTCAATCCACGAACATCTCTCTTGTTTTCGACCAATAGACGTTTCAGACGGCAAACGTGTTTTCCCTCAAGGTCTCCATAGTGCCGTTCCCTCAATTGCCCCTCAAGTATTATCTCGCAAGGGGCCATCTCTTTGGCAATAAGAGTGGCCGTTTCTCTTGCCCTGTCAAGATCGCTTGAGATTATCTGATCAAACTGCCCATATTCCCGCAGTCTCAATCCCAGGTCCCTGGATTGTCGTCTGCCGATTTCGGTCAGGCGCCCCGGCATATGCCCCTGAATAATGCGATTTCTGTTTTCCAGCGTCTCGCCGTGTCGGACAATAACTATCAGCATGATTTGCTAAAGGTCAGGATGGTCATGCTCCTAGTCCTCTATTTCAGTATCATCTTCAATTGCCGGAAATCCGAGCCCGTCTATCTCCTGGAGGGTCTTCCCGGCGATGCCCTGCAGGTCGCCGTACATCCCGACCGTCGCCTGCATGACACGATGTATCTGTTCTTCGCGTTTAGCCCACTGTTTTGTTATCGCCTTTTTTTCCTTGTCAAGATCTTCCTGCATGGATGAAAAGGCTTCTACTATAGCCTGGACGCGCTGGCGGAAACGGGGGCCGGTGAGGTACTGGTAGACCATCTCCATTTTTGTCTGCTGGCCCTCGGTTGCCTGCCGCGCGCATGCCACTTCGATCAGTGTATTGCGTAATGCCATTGCAACGGGGAGCGCTGCGCGCGGATGCGTCACCCACACTCCTTCGATCAACTCGAATGTCTCTACCCCTTTTGGGAGCGCCTGGCTGACCATTACAGCGATCTCCGCCTTGGCCGCACGCTGATCTTCGCGCAATTTCCCAAGCCAGGTGTCACTCCAATTCTTCGTGCGTTTAGACTCCCACAGGATCGTACCGCATATCTGGCCAAAAGGATTCGCAACCCGCTGTAATATGTCACCGCCGTGTTCGCCCTTTGGCACGGGCTCTATAACATCGCGACTGAACTGAGCTGTCAGAAGCTGCTCGAGCGCGAGTTCCTGAACTTCTCCCTGCAGTTGCTGCGATCCCTGCTCTGCCTTGCGCTTGAGTTCCTCAATCTGTTTCTGCATAGAGGTGATGGTCTGCTCTTTCTCCATCACCTTCAGTTTCAGTTCCTCTTCAGCCTCTTTGTGGGCCTGCTCGCGAATGCCTGCAAATCCTTCTTGAATTCTCTTTTCCACGGTCAGATCCAATTCCCGTCTGGCGTCGTCAAGCTCACGCTGTTTTCGGACCACTTCAGCCTGGGCCTTCTGTGCCTCGGCAAGCTTCTCATCCCGCAGTCTCAGGATTTCCTTCAAGTCGGTGAGTTCCCTGGCCTTCTGTTCTATGTCCGCCCCGAGCGCGAGTTTAGCCTTCTTTGCTTCCTCGGAGACAATCCTTGAACGTTCCTGCCGCAGTTTTTCGGCGACCTCGGCGTCGACAGCTTCTCTTGCCTTGGATACGGCCTCTTGTTGTTCACGAAGGGAAGTCTCCCTGCGGACAATGTCTGCATCCTTTTGCGCCAGTTGTCTTTCAAACTCACGACGGGTAGATTCTATCAGAGGGGCTGCAAGAGATTCAGTGAGTCTAATCTCGGACTTGCACTTTGGACATGCGATTACGGGGTCTGACATAGTGCTCCCGGGAGTGGGCATGACTTCTTGTTCAGACTTTCATCACAAAGAAAAGTGGAATAGTATTCACACACGGCAATATTTTAGTGGATCGCTGTCGACTTTGGCAATTCGACGGGCCTGAGAGGATATTAGACTAGATAGTGGGGAGCCGATGATTATCGACT
>DATHCU010000330.1:0-2791 GCA_035319385.1 Thermodesulfovibrionales bacterium | reverse complement strand
TCTTCTTGTTGGCAAGCACGGAATTAATCTCCGCCTCGGCGATATCGACGTTCCTGTCAAGGATGTCGTTAAAGGCCCTGGCGGCAGAGTCCCTGACTCTCTTTTCCTTCTTGTTCATGAGACTGGCGATCTCTGAAAATGACTTCCTTTCTTTCTTCCCGTCGACCGTCAGCACATCCCTCTCCTCCCTCGACAGGAAGCTGGACGTCATTCTCACCCAATTCGAGTAGGACGTAGAGGCCTTGAGGTTCATGATCCTTTCTTCCGGCTCGCTCAGCAGGTATTTGGCTTCCTGAAATAACCGAGTGAGATAATGTCTGTATTTCTTAAGGGATTCATTGGCAAGGAAGATTCTCTGATCCTCCTCGGGTATCTTGGCAATCCGCAGAGAAAAGAACTGTATATCGTTTTCTATCTTCTTTCCGAAGTCTTCAACCATATTGAATCTTGCCTTCAGCTCAGGATCATTCTGATCCTGGGCTGTCCTGAGAGAGAAATAATATCCCTCGTTTCCATCAGAACCGTATTTCCTCCTCCAGAGTTCATACTCATCCAGGGCTTTTCTGAGCATGGAAGGATCTCTCAGGTAATCTGTGCGATTCTTCCATTTGTTGATAAAGTCATAACTCTCCTTGAAGACAAGTTTTCTGCTCTTCTTCATCGCAGGGTCGTCGTCTCCTCCGAAGAGGGGTTTAAGATTCCAGGTTATCTGTTTCATAGGGTTTCATCGCCTCCGGTGCAAACAAGATTTCATAGCAGGTATGAATAGGGCGCATAAAAAACTAAAACGGGAGCATAGCCGAAGACATGCTCCCGTTTTGGAAGTCACCTGAAAAGCTGCTATTCCAAAATTAGTATCTCTACTCTCCTGTTCTTTGCCCTGCCGGCCTTAGTCTTGTTCGAGGCTACAGGATCGGACTCTCCCAGTCCTTTTGTGCTGATGCTCGTTGGATCGATTCCGCCTGTTTTTACCAAATACTCTTTGGTCGCACTAGCCCGTCTCTGCGAGAGTCTCAGGTTATATGCTTTTGAACCTTTGGAATCGGTATATCCTTCCAGTTTGATCTTCTTATCTGGATATTTCTTGATGAATTCGATAGCCTTCTTTAGCTGCTCCTTGTCAGCCTTGCGAAGTTTTGATTTATCGAAATCGAAATTAACTGTCAGAACAAACTTGGCCAGTACCTTTGGATGCTTCGGACAAAGGGCTTCAGCTTTCTTTGCAGCCTCTTTCGCCAGGGAAATTCCCTCTTTTGTCTTGCATGAAAGATACGTATCATAGGCATTCTTTTTGGCAGCTTTTGCGTCGGCGAATTCCACAGGACACTGCTTGTCCTTGCCTGCTTTCTTCGCGGCTGTCACTGCCTTGTCCGCCGCAACAATATCTTTCGGATAAAACCAAACGCCCCTTTTTGGAGCAAATTCCATCCCGGCACAACCTGCGAACAGTACCAGGGTTATCAGGCTGACTAAAATAGTAAAGTATGACTTCTTGACCTGCACCTTTCCACCTTCCTTTCAAGTTATTTGAAGAACGTCAGAGGCACAAAATTCATATATCACCCCCTTTAAACAAGTCACCCGGAGGATCTCTAAAGTTTGCAACGAAATCGAAAAAATTATATCATATCCTGCATAAAAACATGTAACAAAAAGTCTTTAGCGAGACCGCAGAGGCGCGGCGGTTCTTTTTGTGTTTTCTATGTTTTCAAGTAATGCACAGTTAAGAGGAGACCGTATGAAATATCGTGTTGGCAAAACGGGCAGGGTAGTTGTAGCAAGGCTTGAGGATAAGGACGATATCATTGATTCGGTGGTTCAAATTGCGAAGAAGGAGAATATCAGGGGCGGTCTGCTGTACCTTGTTGGCGGCATCAGGCAGGGTAGAATTGTGGTCGGTCCGGAACAGGAGACAATGCCGCCTGTTCCTGTCTGGAAGGAAATTGACGAAAGTCACGAGGTCGTTGGCTTCGGTACCATCTTCTGGCAGGGTGATGAACCGAAAATCCATCTTCACGGGGCGTTCGGAAAGAAAGATAAGGTTAAAGTGGGATGTCTGAGAGGAAACTCCGAGACGTTCCTTGTCCTCGAAGTCATTATCATCGAGATCGAAGGAATCGACGCCAAAAGAGAGCTGGATCCCGTATCCGGTATGATGCTGCTGAAACTGTAATGATAGATTCTCGCAACGAGGTACGTTTCGTGCGGACGTAAGAATAATGCTATCATAATTCAATGAAGGAAAATGGAACAGGTTCTCTGCTTGACATTCTCTCTGCGGAAGGACTGCTGAACTCCGAGCAGGTTCAGCTAATACGTTCCAAGGAGGCATTGCTCAGGTCCAAGCTCCTGAAGGCAAAGGCGCAGGGGGCTCGCCGGCACTCCGGCGAAACGGCGGTTGTGAACCAGATTGATATCATTGAATCTATGAAAATCATCTCGCCGGGAACCGGCGGAGATCTTCTCACGGCCGAAGGCATAATGCAGACCGTTGCGAAGCACCTGAAGAAGCCGTTCCTCAAGATAGATCCGCTGAAGCTTGATTATGAAGTTGTCACCCAGATTATATCGAAGCCCTATGCAACAAAGCACCAGATCGTGCCGGTTGCTCTGTCAAATAATACTCTGACCGTTGCGACCGCGGACCCTTTTGACAGAGAAGCGGTTGACTGGATTCAGAGGAGCTCCGGGTACAAGGTTGATATTGTGGTGACCACAAAGGCGGATATCATGAAGATAATTACTGAATTCTTTGGCTTCAAATCCGCCATAACCTCAGCGGACAAGGAAA
>DATHCU010000329.1:0-5933 GCA_035319385.1 Thermodesulfovibrionales bacterium | reverse complement strand
CTTGCCGAGACCATAAAAAAGGTTTTCCTTAAAAAATACAAAAAGATTATAATGGTACTTGGCATTATGAGCGATAAGGATATCCAAGGGATAATGAAACCATTACTGCCTCTCGCCTCGGACATTGTTCTGACCGCCCCTTTTTATTCACGGGCGTCCTCGCCGGAACATCTCTCCATCGTCGCCGAATCGGTCGGACTTATGAATGTCAGGACCGCTCCGACAGTAAAAGATGCCGTTGAGATGGCGGTTTCGCTGACCGCCCACTCTGACGGTAACTCTTCGCTCGTTGTCGTCACGGGTTCTTTCTACACTATTGGAGAGGCAAAAGAGGCGCTTGGGCAAAAGGGCATCCTGACGAGGTTGAGGGAATGCTGAAAGACTGTTTGAGAGGTTCATATACTCTATCCTTTACCCGCGCTCCGGTTTTCAGATTGTCAGCGCACAAAATATTATTTGTTTTTTGTTCTCTTCTTTTCGCCCTTATGACGGGGCACTGTCTTGCTGCTGAAGATACTACGATCAATGCCGATTCCCTCGATTACATTCAGGACAAATCGACATATGTTGCAAAGGGATCTGTTAAGATCCGCAAAGCTGATACTCTTCTGGAGGCCGATGAGATCACTTATAACGAGGAGTCGTCGCAGGCCGTCGCCACTGGAAATGTAAAATACGATGACCCCGCTTATTCTTTCACAGCAAGCAGGGCGGAGCTCAACCTCAAGGAGAAGACCGGGCTCTTGTACGATGCGCAGATATTCTACAAGAAAGACAACTACCATATTTCCGGGAAGGTCATCGAGAAGAAGAGCGAAAAAGAATACGTCATTCCCAGCGCCGTTCTGACAACCTGCGACGCGCCCGTGCCTGCCTGGTGTTTTAAGGGAAAGAACGTGGATGCGGAGATTGGAGACAGATTCGAGGCAAGGAACGTGACATTCAGGATCAAGGATATCCCTGTGCTCTATGCTCCTTATCTGTACGCCCCGGTGCAGTCGGACAGGAAGACTGGATTGTTGATGCCTTTCGTCGGTTACAGCAATCAGAAAGGGGTCTACGCCGACGTCCCTTTCTTCTGGGCAATATCGGAGAATACCGACGCAACAATAACTCTCGATGGATACACAAAGAGAGGCGTCGGCGAGGGCCTGGAGTACAGATATGTTTACCCTGAAGACGTAAAAGGCAAGTGGTGGATTTACCATATCTGGGACACCGAGTTGTCAAAGGATTTTCTGGAAATAAAGGCTGTTCATGATCAAAGGTCTGAGACAGCATAGGCGGATTCCTGAATATCAATTACATAAATGAAAAAGATTTCTATAGGGAGTATCAGACCAACCTTGAAGTAAGGACAAACCGTTTCCTTGAATCCACAGGTGAGATAAATCTGCCTTTTTCGACATCACGAGCATATCTCCTTTCTCAATACTGGATTGATCTCACTGAAAACAGCAACAATCCTGCCGAGAGACTTCCCGAAGCAGGCTACGTCCTTAACCCCCTGAACATAGGCAAGTTCTGGATTTCCGGCACGGCAACGGCCTCAAATTTCTGGAGCGACGGGGGCGCGGACGGAAGGAGACTCGACTTTTACCCAAGGGTTTCATTTAAGGCCGGCGAAGACATAACTCTCCTTCAGACACTTGGTCTTCGCGAAACCGCATATTTCCTGGATAAGACCGATGAGGACTCGATGCACAGGGAATCCCTGGAATATTCAGCGGGCGTCAGCACCCGCCTTCAGAAGAAGTACGGTTCGTTCACACATGTCATTGAACCCGCGTTGAGCTATTCTCTCATAATCAATTCCGAGAACAACCCTCCAATCTTCGATTCGATTGATATGTTTAAGAAAGAGTCTCTTTTTGAACTGTCTCTGCTTAACAGGTTTATTGACGACAAAGGGGAGTTTATGGTGGCCCGGATAGCCCAGGGCTTCGACTCGTTCAGAGGGGACAGACCGTTTCTTCCGTTGCACCTTGAGATAGGGATCAAAAGACCTCTCTCCGCCCGTCTGGAAACCCTGTATGACGTCCATACCGGAAAGGTTGACAGCATCAACTCCGAGATTTCTATGGGATTCCCCATTGCGACGATATCTGCCGGGCAGAGGTACAACAGGTTGGAAGACATCAAATACTACACGGCTGGGCTGGGACTCAGTCTGCTGAAGCCGTTCTACCTGGACAGCAGGGTCTGGTATGATTCAACAACACATGAGGTAAGGGAAGTCAGCGCAAATATACGTTATGTAGCCCAGTGCTGGGCCATAAACCTCGGCATCGTCAATAGGCCGGACGACTTCAATGTGTCAGTCATGTTCGAACTGAAAGGTCTCACAAAACCTCTTAGTGTAAAATAATCCGTCCATCCTTTTCTTTGTAGTCACATCACGCCGCCGTTCATGCTGTTCACCATTTCTTTCTTTGATTAGACCGGGGAGAAATTCCAAGCCGGAAATGTGCGCACCGCTGTTCTCCGGGATTAACCGCTCTTCTGCGCCTCAAGCATCGCCACGGGGAAAGATGCAAATATGTCGGCAAGGGGCAATGTCCGCTTGCCGAATTGTCTGTTGACAACCACAGTCTCGTCAGTAAATATGTTGCGAAAAGTATCTGCCCCAAGTTCGTCCGGGACAACAAGCCAGGTGTCACCCCATGCATCTTTTCCAAACGGGGGCTTGTCCTCAAACTCCAGAAGGCCCGCCACCAGCCTGGGAACAGCCACCACAACAGTTTTGTCATTTTGCACTCTTGCGAACGCGCAGACATGATCGTTCTTTTCTCCGTCACTGATCAGCGGCAGATAAGTCCCATGACTGAAAAGTCTCTTATTTTCTCTGCGATAACCAAGAGCATTGCAAGTGACAAAGAGTTTTATGCCTCCCCACTCCCAGTCGGAGAGAAGTTCGCGAAGCCCGGAAGCAAGCCCCTGCCCCGCAATCTTCTTCCTGGCCGCGTCCAGGGTTGTTCTCCTGACATCATAATCAACCGTCCTCCGGTTATCCGGGTCGACAAGGCTGAAGTCCCATATTTCGGTACCCTGGTAAAAATCAGGCACACCCGGAGAAGTAGTCTTGAGGAGTACCTGTGACAACGAATTGTACATGCCGTACCGGGAGATAATCTTCTGAAACCCTATAAAATCACTCAGGAACCGGTTCCCTGGCACAGGATTCAAGACTGTATCAACAAAACTCATAAGGGCGCTCTCATAGGCATTGTCAGGGTTTATCCAACTTGTATTTACCTTTGCCTCTCTGACCGCCTTCAACATGTAGTTTCTGATGCGGTCTCTGAAGATGCCGCTGTCTTCTTCGGAATCGGTCGAAAGCGGCCATACCCCTATCAGTGTTTGATAGAGGAGGTACTCTTCATTGCGGTCCGGGACTGCCTGGCCGTCGACTATCTGTTTCTTCCTCCTGTTGAAGCGGCTCCATTTCGCCAGGCATTCTTTCCACCTTCTGGGGACCTCAGAGAGCACATTCATTCTTGCCCTGGCATCCTCACTCCTTTTCGTATCGTGAGTAGAAGTAGTAAGCAGAGAATTGGGCCAGAACTTCAGCCTCTCGATATTCTGGCCATGAAATGCCTCCACAGAAGAGCCGAACCTCTCGGGACTGCCTCCGACCTCGTTCAGGGACACAAATCTGTTGTAGGCATAAAATGCCGTGTCCTCAATTCCCTTTGCCATTACTGGCCCCGTAATCTGCTGGAATCTCATTACGAAATCCAGCCAATCATTCCTGTCATTGCCTTCGTATTCCTCCTGGTAATTGAGCAGAAGGACGTCTCTCAGGAAATTGAAAATGTATGAACTGATCGCCGGGTTCCTCCGTTTTGCCTTCGATATTGCATTCTCGATGTTCTGCCGGTCCTTATCTTTGACCTCCCACGAATTGATATAGCTCCTATATACCGGAAAACAGGCGATGACTTCTTTAATAGCCTTGGTGAGACTATTCAAAGTAAAATCTCTCGTGTGTCTGTTCCTCTCAGAGATCCAGCTTAGTTTCTGTGCCAGGGCATTTATCTCTCCGGACATCGAAACTTCCATAACCAGTTTCTTCTTTTCGTATGCTATGTTTTGGAAATTACTTCTGGACCCGACGAATTTGGAGTAGATCTCATCAAACGCCTTTGCACTCCCCGCATCCGTGAATAAGCCGTTGACATCGTTCAGGAAAAGGTATCCTGTCGTGCCGAAGATCTGCCACCCATCCGGCATCTTCTCACCTCGGGAAAGGATCTTCTCGCCCACGATATAGAAAGGCTTATACCCTGGGTCGGACGTCAGCAATTCCTCGTAATGTCTGACTGATTCGTCCAGGGAGGCTTCCCCGGCAGAACCGGCTTCGTTGGATTCCTTGCCGGAAGATACTCGGGTCTGCAGGTAGCAATTCTTCTGAAGTCTCTGAAAGTATTCCAGCGGGTTGTAAAGTCCGTCCACATGGTCGACCCTCAGTCCGGTGACGGACCCCTTTGCTATAAGCCTGAATATCAGTTTATGCGCTTCTTGGAACACCACAGGGTCTTCCATCCTGATAGCGGCCAGGTTGTTGATGTCAAAAAACCTCCGATAGTTTATCTCCTCCGTCGCTACGCGCCAGTGAGACAGTCTCCATACCTGTTCGCTCAGCAATTCATCCAGTTGATTAAAGCTCTTATGGTCACCCTTGATGCCGTTAAAGATCCGGACATTTTCCTCGACGAAATCCCTGACTCTGGAATTTTCATTGCATAGGGCTAAGAGTCGTTTCTTGATGATCTCCTTCTCACGAAATCTCTCTTCGATCTTCAAAGGATCTTTTTCCATATGCCCGGGAAGATGATTAAGGGCAGTAATAATGCTCAGGTATTCCACAAAATGGGGGCTCTCAGCCGAGAGGATACTCTCGAGTTCCTCTATCCGGTGTTTCAGGATATGCCCGTAGGTATCCGGCATCACCGGCAATCTCTGGTCGTAATAGAAAACAAAGAAAGCGCCTTCCTCAAAGTTGAGCCGCAATTCCTGGCCTTCGAGGACACGTCCGTATTGATCGCCCAGAATCGGCAGGAGCACTTTATTCTCGAGGCTCCGTTTCACGGGCGACCAGTCAATGTCGAAAAAATCCGAATAGAAAGAACTCCTTCCATTTTCAAGCAGGTCCGTCCACCAGGTATTTCCGCTGCAGGTAATGCACATGTGGTTGGGGACGATATCGAGAATCTGGCCCATGCTATGTGCCCTGAGGTCCGCGACGAATTCAAGATATTGCTCTGCCGAGCCCACTTCCGGGTTCAGAGAATTTGGGTCCTCGATTTCGTAGCCGTGAAGACTTCCCTGACGCGCCTTGAAATACGGGGATGCATAGATATCAGTAATTCCCAGGTCGTTGAGATATGGGATGATACGTCTGGCATCTGTGAATCCGAAGGCGTTATTGAACTGGAGTCTGTAGGTTGAGACCGGAATCCTCAAACCCGGTGCATCTTCTATCGTCATAGCATTTTCCTGTTCAGGCATCAGTACAGTCCGGACATACGACCATCCTGTAGAGGGCAAATCCGCAGAGATTCAGGCAGACCACAATTTCAGACCCGGAAGACTCGATCAGTTTCGGCGCGGCCTCCCCTTCGCCGCCCCATTCTTCCGACGAAGAATCCAGCTCTTTCGTCCATCTGCCGGAGGGGATATTCAATACCATTTCCCGAGGTGATTTGTCGAAGTTGTAGACAGAGAAAACATCTTCTTTGCCAAACCACCGTCTTACAAATAATCCCTTTTCGCCCAGTCTTCTCACGTCCATGTTTTCTTTCAGGAGGTTCCTGAGCGCAGGCGTCCTTCTTCTGAAATCAATCAACGTCCGATAAAAGTCAAAAAGGATATTGTGCCGTCCCTGCAGATGGGCCCGGATGTCGATCTTGGAATTCAGAAAGGCGCTTTCG
>DATHCU010000328.1:0-2993 GCA_035319385.1 Thermodesulfovibrionales bacterium | reverse complement strand
CGAGCGGTCTCATAACAAAAATATTAGCACTCAGGTCATTTTCTGTCAACTTTCCGACCCTCCTGTGACAATTTTTCTCATTTGATACAATAAATTGATGCCTGCTGATCCCAGGCTTGCCATCAGTTAATATTATAACATACTGAATTTCATTAATATTTGCTCTTTCCGGAAATGTGGTGCATAACACAGTGAAAGCAATGTGCGTGCCAGAATCTTAGGGAATGCCTCAGATAGGGGTTCTTTCGGCTTAGATTATTTCAGAGATGCCTTTAATGATACCTTCGGGGGTGGAACTGATCTTCTTCACCGGAATGCCAAGGGCATCTTTGATGTCCTGGAGGGTTACGTCGTCAAGGAAACGGTCCTTCGTGTTGAGAACTACATCAGGCACCAGAATCATATCGTATCCATCCGTTCTGTCCAGAATGGTTTTTATGACGTCCCTTCCTGAGAGCAGCCCAGCCACAGTTACAGATGATCCGAACAAAGTATTCTCTACGGCAACCACATCGATGCTAACATGGTCCTTCTCATTGATCCTGTCCAGGAATTTCTTCAAAAAGGGAAAGAAAGAGATCCCGGTGAATGTGAGAAATTTCTTCCCGTGTGGCATCGTCTTTGGGACCCTGACCTTCTTGGCCTGATTCTGAAACAGCGGCACCATGCCGACGCCGTTTTCCAGTTGGTAGAGTTCTCCGTATTCTGTCAGTGGAGGGAACGGCCTCCCTGCCTTCAGATATAATTCATCCGCTCCGTAAACAATGGGATTTCCGTGTTTCTTCATGAATCTCTTTTGGAACGATTCGATGATCTTGAGGGCATCCTCTGCATCCTCCTTCTCTACGGGCCTTAACTCCTTGTTGCGATGAATAGTCAGGCCGACCGGCACGACAGCAATTGAAAGCATATAGGGATAGAATCTGTAGAGATTGCTCAGGGTCTGTCTTAGTTCTTTGCCGTCATTGTAGCCGGGACAAAGAACTATCTGCACATTGAACCGAAGCTTGTTGTCCGAAAAGAACTTCAGTTCCTTCATGATATCCGGCCCCTTGGGATTTCCGAGGAGTTTGTTCCTCACGGTCCTGTTCGTTGAATGGACTGAGATATAAAGCGGGCTCAGCCTCTGTTCGACAATCCTCTTCTTGTCTTCCTTTGTCAGGCTGGACAGGGTTATGTAATTGCCGTAGAGAAAGGACATGCGGTAGTCTTCATCTTTTACATAGAGAGTCTTTCTCAGGCCGGGCGGAAGCTGCCTGACAAAGCAGAAGACGCAATTGTTCTTGCAGGTCATCACCTTAAATGGCTTGAATTCTATACCGAATTCAATCTCGTCCCTTCTCCTGATCTGGACCGGCACAACCTGTCCCGCCCTTTTTACGTCAATGCTCAGAAGATCATCTCCGCAGGAGTACATGAAATCAATCGGATCGCGAAGGGTGCGGGAGTTTACCGAAAGCACCACATCGCCAACCTGCAGACCGGACTTCTCCGCAAGGCTGCCCTTCTGTATGCGCTCTATAGTTAAGCTTTGTTCACTGTGCATGCGATAGATTCAAACCTTTGAAAACGTATTGGAGCCCCGAGACTATAGTGATGGCAGCCGTCAGGAAAAAAAGGACGCGATGCACCTCCGGAAGGAACAGAAAATTGATTTCCAAAAGGATGTATGCGATCAGCATGCTTTGAATCCATATAGTTGTCTTGCCCAGAACTGACGGATCGATCTTCGATATGCCTGCCGAGAGATAAAGGATCAGCCAGCCTGTAACGACTATGATGTCCCTGCTGATAACGGTAATCGTCAGCCATTTCGGGATCCAGCCGTATATGGTAAGGACGATGAATGACGTGACGAGCAGGAATTTGTCTGCCAGAGGGTCCAGAAACGTGCCGAGAGAAGTCTTCTGGTTAGTCATTCGGGCAAAGAGCCCGTCAAGTAGGTCTGTCAAGGCGGCAAAAACGAACAGGTACAGGGCGTAGTTATAGCGCTTGTAGACTATTGATGTTATGAAGACAGGGATAATGAGTATCCTTGCCATCGTCAATGTATTAGGTATATTTAAGACCCCCACAACGCCCCCCGACCTTCAAAAAGAAGCAGTCAAATCGCAACGAACGGCTCTTATGGAATATTAAGAGGCAGACTCTGAAACCTGAGTTTCAGCCCGAGCCGCTTACAACAAGAATTATCTGCCTTGCCGCTGAGCATCTGTGTAAGTGTCTCGGCATAGCATCTTTCAACAGCGAACCCATAAACTCCGGATTCATTCAGCGCTGCTTCAATATGTCTTATCGCGGATGTTTTCCTGCCCGTCAGCAGATCGATTTCCCCGAAACCGAGCCTGCAATAGATTACGCCCCTCGGGTCTTTTGTCTTCCTGAAATTTGCCATAGCCTTGTTCATGTATTTGACGGCTGTCTTGTAATCTCCCAGCATCTTATGACCCGTAGCCAGCCCCCACAGCGTATATGAATAACTCACTATGTCACCGATTTTCTCATACAATCGGGTAGCTTTGCCGAAATATGCAAAGGCGGTCTTATAGTCTCCGAGCATCCGGTGTGCATTCCCCATACCACAGTACGAGTAGGCCGTGCCGAAAGTGTCTTTCATGCCGGAGAACAGCTTGTTGGCCGCCACATAATACTTCAATGAATCCTTGAATCGTCCTTCAATCCGTGATGCGCCCCCCAGGCCGCAAAGGCAATAACCATACCCATGGCTGTCCTTCAGAGACTGGAATGCCTTCCTTGCCTCCCTGAATGTCAAGATCGCCTCGGGGATGCTGCCCTTTATCCTGAATGTGCCTGCCTTGGCCCACAGCGTGAAGGCGATGCCTTCCCTGTCTCCTTTCCTGACGTACGTCCTGAAGGCGGCTTCAATATTCTTGAGAGCGCCCTTCCAGTCACCCTGAGCCCTCAGGGAAAGACCCAGCCCCACCATGGCATCCGTTGCCAAAACAGGCGATTTCAGGCGGCGCGCGAGGTCT
>DATHCU010000327.1:0-7160 GCA_035319385.1 Thermodesulfovibrionales bacterium | reverse complement strand
GTTGATCTGCCTGAGCCGGGTAAAGACCTGCATGACGTTATCTCCCTCACGCCTCAAGGCGCGGCCATAGGTGGGAAACTTCCTTACCTGCACAGGCTTGCAGGCAACCAGAGGGACATACTCATAAATATCCCGCAGGGGATAAGGAGCGGTCAGATCGTCAAGCTGAGAGGACTCGGCGAGCCGGGGAAATACGGAGGCCAGGACGGAAGCCTTTTGATCAAGGTCATCGTCAGAGAGCCTCTGATCGAGAGGATAAAGGCCTTCTTCAGGAGGTTGCTCGGATGGAAACTGTAAGTCCGATCCAGAGGCGAAGACTCGGAAAAACGGGCGTGGATGTGACTATCCTGGGTCTCGGAGGCGAGGGTGTGCTGCGCACCCACGGCCACGACTCCGAGGCTTATGCCCTAATCAACCGGGCCATTGACCTCGGCATCAATTACTTCGACTCGGCCAAGGCATATGCCGGGTGCGAATCCTATCACGGTAAGGCATTGGGCGAAAGACGCAAGGAAATATTCCTAACGGGGAAGTCCCACGCCCGTGACAAAAAGGGTGCCCTCAATCATCTTCATGATACTCTCAGAACAATAAAGACCGACCACCTCGACCTCTGGCAGATGCATGACATGAGGACCGAAGATGATATTGCGGAGGCCAGCGGGTCGGGTGGCGCGCTGGAGGCCTTCAGGGAGGCCAAGGAAAAAGGTCTGGTGCGCTTTATCGGGGTCACGGGACACCACGACCCGGCGATACTGCGCCGTTGCATCGACATCGCCGATTTCGATACGGTGCTTATACCGGTGAATCCGGCCGAGCCGCATTATCTGAACTTCATCGAAGACCTCATGCCCTATGCAGTAAAGAAGGATTTAGGGATAATCGCGATGAAAATATATTTCAGGGGCCTTGCGGCAAGGATACCGGGTTACGTCGATATGGAGCCGTTTTACCGCTTTGCCCTGTCGCACCCCGTGAGCCTGGGTATTATAGGATGCGACAACATATCACAGCTCGAACAAAACGTCGGATTCGCCCAGTCATTCTCCCAGATGGGCAGGGATGAGATGGATTACCTGGCCGGCTTCGTCGAGCCGTATGCCCGCAGCCTTATGTATTACAAGCCCTGACGCAAGTGGATTAGTAGAAATCTATTACAGCATTTCAACGCCCGACAAAACCGTCATCAGATATCCTGCATCAATGTCGGCCTATATGCCATAACAAAAAAATGACAACTTCCTATTTTTATGGCGCGGTTCAATGGATATACTGAAACAGGGTGCGAGACATGAGAACCCGAAATCATTTGATGCAAATTGTGAGTCTGATCTTGGTTGTCTTTTTTTCGGGATCATGGCTCTTATTATCTTTCTTCCATGAGGCTGATGCGGTCGATGAATTTGAACCCGTCATCATCGCGCTGGATGTCTGCAATTGCGATGAAAATTACTTTTCTACCGATGGAGATTCGCCGGTGTCCGTCGAGTTCCACTATGCATTACCTCTTTTAGCCGGAAATAGGTTTGCATTCCGGACCGAAGATATAGCAGTCCCGCATCACTGCTTCTCTCCTCACGAACATCCTCCGAAGGCCTGATTCGTCAGACCGTCTTGTTCGAATCCGCTTTGCGGTACGACAACGATATCCGGAGGTACTCGATCATGAAACGATCAGCACTGGTATTGATCTCTCTTTTTTTGGTTCTGACACTTTCGGCTTTGGCCGAGGCAATGACGGCAGAACAGTTGCTCGGGAAGATGTTGTACTTTGACGAGAATCTTTCAAATCCTGCAGGACAATCCTGCGCGTCCTGTCACACACCAAAGGCAGGTTTCGCTGACCCCGACAAAACTCTGCCTGTATCTGAAGGCGCTGTTCCCGGGAGATTCGGCACTCGCAACGCACCCTCGGCAGCTTATGCCGCGTTCAGCCCTTCTTTCTACTTCGACGGCCAGATGTGGATCGGAGGTCAGTTCTGGGACGGCCGCGCTGCCACACTTGCAGATCAGGCAAAAGGCCCATTTCTTAATCCGGTCGAGATGAACAACACCAAGGACGGGGTAATTGCAGCCGTCCGCACATCCCACTACTCATTGCTTTTCAAGCGTGTCTACGGCATCCATTCCCTTCAAAATGTCGAGACAGCTTACGACAACGTAGCCAGGGCGATAGCCGCTTTCGAAGGTACAAAGCAGGTCAACAGATTTTCATCCAGGTACGACTATTATCTCAAGGGCAAGGTTATGCTGACTCAGCAGGAACTCAACGGGCTTGCCCTCTTCAATGATCCTGCCAAGGGGAACTGCTCGGCCTGTCATCCATCAACGTCCGTCGGAACCACCCCGCCCCTCTTTACAGACTTCTCCTATGACAACCTGGGCGTGCCAAAAAACGCAGAGATAGAAGAACTGGTCGGCACAGCCGTACCGATCGATTATGGGCTCGGTGCGATTGTTGGAGATACTGCGGAGAACGGAAAGTTCAAGGTCGCGACTCTCAGGAATATCGCGAGGACCGGACCTTACGGTCACAACGGATATTTCAAGACCCTGAAGGATATCGTACACTTCTACAATACTAGAGACGTGGAGGCCTGGCCCGCACCTGAGGTACCGGAGACCGTAAACAAAACGGAACTTGGGAATCTTGGGTTGACGTCCGGGGAGGAAGATGCCATCGTAGCCTTCCTCATGACACTATCAGACGGATATTTCTGCATGTATTGCAGATAGCTCTTGCCGACAGATTAAGGAAGGCCGGTCTCTTCCGGCCTTCCGACTTTTGCAGCTACGGCTGGATTATTTCACCTTGGACCGGACCTTATCGTATTCCTTCTCAATATTCTCCATTGCTCTGTTTATCTTTGTCTTTGCGGCCTCCCATGTTTTCTCCGACGATTTTTCGAATCTTTTCATATCCGCGTCAAGGGCAACTCGTTTTCTTTTGAGTTCACGAAGCCCTTTGTTGAACTCTGTTTTAGCCTCTGCGCCGGCCACTTTAGCCTTCGACTCAAGCTCGGCCATTTTCTTGTCGAATTCAGCCAATTTTTCTTTAGCCGCCTCTTCGTATTTCTCTTTCTGTTCGGAGTATCCACCTTTATCGGCAGCATTTCCGTCTTCGGCCCAAATACTTCCGGTCGGACCTGGCAATATCAACATTGCCAGAAACATCACACCTATGATGAGTTTTATAAATATATATTTCATTCCTGTCTCCTTTGTAAATCCTGTCTCCGCCGCAGCTGTAGAAAATAGAGTTCACCTTAATACTGTCAATTTACTTATTTTCTTTCTTCGATTCTCAACAGGCTTTTTACAGACTTCACGCCCCTGACTTCACGGATCTTGGCTATGAGTCGATCTTCGGTCTGTTTGCTGTTGACAAAGCCTGTTAGAACGACGTCCCCCTGTGTGACGGCAACATCGATCTTAAGATAACGGGTATCCGGGTCTTTGACTATTATTGCGGTCACCTGGCCATGGATTGTTGAGTCATCGATATTTTGCCCAGCCGTTTTGCCTGTCATACTTGCACACCCTGACATCAAAATCAATCCGAACACTGCCAATACAGCCAACACACAAATCTTCTTCATTGTATCCTCCTAAGGAAAATAGAGATCACTTAACCGCGATCTCTGATGCAGTAAAACAAGCAATGAAAACACCGCATTTTCTTAAAGTATAGTTATTTGCTTCTGCAAACAAAGCATTCCAATTTTATGAGGCCGTCAGTAAGGCGGTTTAATACTGGGTTGTCCCTGCCATTCAAAAAGAATAGAATTTCAACTGTAAGGTAAAATGATTCACTGAACTGGAGGTCTTATGGAGATAAGCATCGAAAAAATATCGGGCGGATTCAGGGTGGATGGCCTTGAACTCAGGGGAGGAAAATGCGGATGCACTTCGGTGTTGCCGTGCTGTTTCAGCTGGTCCAAGGTCAAGCGCAGCGGCAATACGATCTCCTTTACGGCCAAAAGTGCCACGCCTGAAACAACGGAGAATTTCACCTGGGGATATACCATAAGAAAAGGAGATATCACAGTCGAAGTAAAATTCGACGATGCGAGGGACAAGAAGATCTATTCAGGTTTCTACCCGCCGAGGCTGAATGATTGGACTGATAGGGGCTGGGAGGCCATCTCCCAAATGGCAGACCGCGAAGACGGAAGACTCTGGAGATGTGCCGCGTGCAAATGGTTGTACAAAGAGGACGACCAGCCCGTTAAATTCGAAGATCTGCCCTCTGAATGGCTTTGTCCTGTCTGTCGGGCAGGAAAGGATTCTTTTGAGGATATCGGGTAGGGCCCTGTTTCTTGATGGTCTTTTATAGGACAGTGCAGTTGAACAGGTCTCATCATTTGACCGCTTTGTGAGGAATCAGCTGAGGATTCCCTCATTTAGGATTGCCATAGTTTCTTGCTATACTCTTGTTAAATAACTTTTATCGAGGAGGTTTTATCATGGCGGCACCTAAGGCGCATGTAAGGGACCGGGAGCTTCTGTCCCTTCTTAGAAAATGGAAAGGCATTGAAGCTACAACCATCAAGAGCTGTGATTCTATATTGAAAAAAGCGCAGAATCCGATTATGAAAACCCTGACTACCGCAATCAGGAACGATTCTCAGAAGCATGCAGAGATACTCCAACTGATCATCGACAGCATGACCAAAACAGCTTACGAACTTTCTCCCGACGATCTGGCAGGAGTCGCCGCCCTGCTGAACAAGCATATCGACATTGAACAAGCTTCAATAGACATGGCCGAAAAGGCGATCGAGATAACGCGAGACAGCGTCAGCAAGCAGTTATTGAAGCTCATTCTGGAAGACGAGAAAAAGCATAAGATGATGGCTACCAGAATGAGTGAACTTAAATACCGCATCACCGCTGCCATCCCTTAAGCTTAAACCACAAGGGAGCGGCCTGAAAACCGCTCCCCTTAAGCCTGCCGCATGTATTTACCGGCGTTTTCTGTGATACAATTAAACAGGAACTGCAAGACTGAGAGGGTTTATACATGTCTTATCGCACACCAAAAGTAGAAAAGACTGCGGAGAGCGCTACTTCTCAGAAACAGACGCGGCCGGCTTCTACAAAAAAACAGAAGTATTCTTTTGATGATGCGTTCAATGCCGCCTTCAAGCACATGAGCGATGCACAGCCTGCGCTTGCAAGGCTTGAGCATATGCGCATAGATTTCTTCGGGAAGGACGCCTTCAGCCCCGCTGCTGCTGCGCCTGCACAGAGGAACCAGCCGATACCGGCAGTCTCAACTAAGACGCAAGCCGGCACAGACTTTAAGAATATCCTGAAGGTCGTCATGAAACACGAAGGGACCTCATATGTAAAGATGGACGGCGGAAGGGCACCTTCCAAAATGGGCATTCTGCAATCCACTGCAAAACAATACGGCTACACGGGCGACATCAGGAACATTACCAGGGCGCAGGCTGAAGAGATCTACAAAAAAATGTGGGAGAAATCCGGCGCATCCTCGCTTTCTTATCCGCTGAGTGTTATCCATTTTGATACGTTCGTCAACAGCCCGGCTGCTGCGAGAAAGATCCTCAAACAGTCAGGCGGAGACTTGGATGCATATCTGAGGATCAGAGAGCAGCGCTACCTCAGGCTGGCCTCGCTGCGGCCCGAAAGATACGGCAAGTATCTCAATGGCTGGATGAATCGGGTGAACAACCTGAGGATAATTGCTGCAGAATATTCCAGGTCCGGGCAGGCCGAACAGACGAAGATCGCGTCTGCAGAAAGCGCAAAGACCGCATCCCTATCCTGATCAGTACGAGATATTCTGCACGGTAGGGATATCGTCCTCTATTTCCTCGATATATCTTGACCTTGTTGCATAGATTGCATCTCCATACCGTTTGCGATAAGAGGCCGAACTTAGGTAGAGCCTCTCCTTGGCCCGTGTCACGGCCACATAGAATAGCCGCCTCTCCTCCTCCAGTGCCTGATAATTATCTAGTGAGCGCGCAGACGGAAAAATCGATTCTTCCAGCGCCGCTACAAATATGACTGGGAATTCCAGCCCCTTTGCCGCATGCACGGTCATTACCTTCACGGAGTCGGAGGGCCCAATCTTGTCCTGCTCCGAGGCTAGAATGGTGTCCTCCAGGAATTGCGAAAAGGGTTTGCCCTCCATTTCTAGTGCCTTCAATACATTAACAAGTTCCGATATGTTACCCTGCCTCTCTTCGAAATCCTCCTTGTAGTGCATCGCCAGATATTCCTCATATCGGATGTCATGGAGCAGCTCCATCAGCGCCGTGTAAGGCTTGTCGTCAACCGTTAGAGAATATGATTCGATAAGCGTAGCAAACCGGTCTGCATGGGCCCGCTGCTTGGAAGGCAGTTTTGTGTCGCGCAGGGCCTGGATCCAGTCGTCGGCAAAATGCTCTCTGATGTTCGACAGCGTCTTGGTGCCGATCGAGCGAGGCGGCGCGTTGATGCTCCTTTCAAAGGCGGTCCTGTCCTTGCGGTTAAGCATCAGGCGCAGATATGCAAGAAGGTCTTTTACCTCTGCCCGCTCGTAGAAGGCAGCTCCGCCTATGATTTCGTATGGGATGCCATTGTTCATAAAGGTATGTTCGAAGCCGCGCGACACGAATGACATCCGCATAAGCACGGCCATGTCCGAATATTGGTATCCCAGGTCGATCAGCTTCCTTATCTTTGATGCAACATAGCCGCATTCAGCGATATTGTCACTGTTCTTTGTATAAACGACCTCTCCTTCATCCCTTCGGTCGGTCGAGAGCTGAAGGATCCTGCCCTCCCACATCGTGTCGGCCTTCGCAATAATCTTGTTGGCAACCGCAAGGATCTTTTTAGTTGACCTATAATTCTTTTCGAGTTTCGTCTCAGCTGCGCTGAAGTCCTTCGTGAAGTTCAGTATGTTGAGCGGATGTGCACCCCTCCATGTATAAATGCACTGCTGGGGGTCACCGACAACGCAGATGTCACCCTTTTCACCGATGAGCAGATTAATCAGCAGGTACTGTATCCTGTTTGTATCCTGGTATTCGTCTACCAGAATGTAGTCGAACCTTTCCTGCCAATGACTCCGGAGATCGGGCTTCCGCGACAGAAGATCGACGGCGAGATAGATGATGTCGTCGTAATCCAGCGCGTTGCTC
>DATHCU010000326.1:0-6091 GCA_035319385.1 Thermodesulfovibrionales bacterium | reverse complement strand
TCCCTGTCTCTTCCCCTTCCGTAAGGCTTCTGTCGTTGTATCTGAATTCCTCTGTCCATGCTTTGTATTGGATGCCCGCTGCTGTTGCCCTCTTCTCGTTCATCCCGATGCTGGCAAGCTCCGGGTCCGTATACGTGCACCAGGGCATGTTTGTATAGTCAGCCCTTCTCGGCAGATGCAAGATAGAGTTGCTCAGGACGATGCCGCCCTCGTAACCGGCTGCATGGGTAAACTGATATGATCCCGTAACATCTCCTGCCGCATAGACATGCTTCTGACTTGTCCTCAGTCTGTCATCTATCTTGAGTCCCCTCCTGTCATATTCCACAGAGATGTTCTCCAGCCTCAGATCCTGCACATTTGCCTGTCTCCCGGTTGCCACCAGAATCACGTCGGCCTTAAGACTTACCGTGTTACCTTCATTGTTCTTAATGACAACTTCTCTTTCGGCGCCCAGGTCCTTCACTTCGAGTATTCCTGATCTCAAATGGAAGGCCACACCCTCCGCAGACAGGATATTCATCACGTGATCGGCCATGTCTCTGTCCTCTACCCCGAGGATCTGATCAGTCATTTCGACCACCGTCACCTTTGTCCCCAACCTGCTGAACGCCTGGGCCATCTCGATAGATATCGGGCCGCCCCCGATGGCTATCATGGACTGAGGGAGGCTCTCCAATGAGAATATCTCCCTGTTTGTGATGTACGGAGTCGCATCGATTCCCTTAATGGGCGGGATCGCGGGAGAAGACCCCGTGGCTATGACCCAGCACTTCGCTGTATAGAGTTTCTTGTCGATCCGGACTGTATGCTCGTCAATAAAATGAGCGTGTCCGAATTCTACCTGAGCCCCGAGTTGACAGAACCTCTCTTTTGAATCGTATTTCTGTATCGTTAGGATGACAGACTGGATCCTCCTCGCGACTTCTCTGAAATCGACCGGCTTCACATAGACCTCCGGCAGGCCGTATTTGGCAGAGTTCCTCATGAGATGACAAACGCGGGCTGTCCTTATGAGCGTCTTGCTAGGCACACAGCCAAAATGGAGGCAGTCTCCACCCAGAGAATCCACCCTTTCGATCAGAAGGGTCTTTGCGCCGAACCGGGCAGCGCCCGAGGCAATCGTGAGCCCTGCCGAACCACCTCCGAGAATACCTATGTCAAAATCGTAGCTTGCCATCCAGCCTCCAGTTTATTGAAATTCGACCTTAGATTTTCTGGCCCGGTAAATGGCCAGTAGCTTCTTTGCCGCTATCGGAAAAAGTCCGAGGACTGTAAAAGAGAGTATCAATCCAGGAGACAGTACGTCCGACAATGAATTGATCTTTGCCAGTTCCCTTCCCGCATTCACATATACGATAGTTGCCGGAAGCATGCCCAACTGCGACACCCAGTAGAAAGTCCTGAGAGGCATCTTTGTGAGTCCCATCACCAGGTTGATCAGCCAGAATGGAAAGACAGGGATCAGCCGCAGCGTGAACAGATAGAATGCGCCTTCTCTCCCGATTCCTTCGTTCACCCGTGCGAGTTTGTCTCCGAATTTGCGCTGTACCCATTCCCGCAGTATGAATCTCGACACAAAACAAGCTATGGTCGCGCCTGCCGTGCTGGCGAAAGAAACGACAATAGTCCCCGTCAAAAGACCCAGGAAAGCCCCTCCCCCAAGGGTCATAACAGCGGCCCCGGGCAGGGACAATGAGGTTACCACAATGTAGGTTGCGAAATACACGGCAATTACCAGGACCGGCCGATCAGAATAGAGGCCGGCAATCGAATCCCTCACCTCCTTGAGATATGAAAGCGTGAGATAGTCCCCCAGGTGAAACACCTTGAAGGCGGCGATTCCGCCGATAATGATAGCAATGAGGAATATCTTGTTGAGGTAACTCTTTTTCATACACCCTGTGCGCGGCCGGATTCGTCTCTACCCATAACATGGACCACGACGACCATTTCTACGCGACACGAACGTGCACTGAGTGCAGACCTCTCGACCCATTCGGATATGATCCGAGCAGTTTACCGAAAAGGGACGGTGATTCCTGCACATTCCCGGAGCGGTCAATACCCCGGACGGTTATAGTGTACTCCCTTGCCCTATTCGGCTTCCAATCGTATCTCCAGAGTACCCACGACCACTTTGACAGCGGTTTTTTGACCTCAGCCTCCTGCCAGGTTTCACGGTCGTCAAGGGAGACCTGGACCCGGCTGATGCCGTGTCTTCCTCCGAATGCTATTCCTCCCAGGACATAGTTGCCGAGGGGTATTCGCTTGCCTTCCATCGGCATCAGGATCGCGGACATCACGGGTATCACCGATTCGTCAGACCAACCACGCTTCTCCCAATAGCCTTTGAAGTCGTAGTTTACCAGCTCTACCTTGGATATCCATTTGACGTGTTTCATACCGTAGATTCCGGGCACGATCATCCGCAACGGATAGCCGTGTATCTTGGGAAGCGGTTCTCCGTTCATCTTATAAGCCAGGAATACATCCTCCGAGCGCGCCAATGAATACGGGATGCTGTCCGAATATCCGTCATCGGCATGGAAGACCGCCTTTACAATGCCCTCCTTTGGTGAGGCCCTGTCCAGGATTTTCTTCAGTGTGACCCCCTCCCACAGGGCGTTACTAATCGAATCTCCTCCTACGGGATTGCCTATGCACTCGAGGGTGACGAACTCTTCCTTGTCCTTCATCTTTTCGAGATCTCTCATGGTGAGCTGATAGGGCTTTTCTACCAAGCCTTCGATGCGGAGGCTAAATTTCTCATAGTTGATATCCGGTACCTTGTCGGAATACGTCGTTATATAGAATTCATTATTGGGAGTAATCTCCTTTGCAACAAACCCTCTAAAGTCGACCGTGCCTTTCATCAGGAGTTGATGCTTGGTCTCCTCATCCGCTGCCTCTGCATATTGGCACAGTGTACCAAACATCGAGACACCGAAGCCAAACCCCAGCGTGCCGAGTCCAAGGGTCCTGAAGAAATCTCTCCTCGAATAGCACTCTTTCATTTCATACCCTCCATCAAAAAAAAAGATCTTATGCGGCTTTGAGTTGTGAGCGGGCGCAAGACATACTTACCGGCAAGGCAAGCGTTTCTCTACTTCATCGGTTTGGGTTTTTCAGACATCTTCTCGGCTTCCTTCGTCATCATCTCGCCCTGTTTCATAATCATTTCGCCCTTCTTCATCATCTTCTCTTTGCTCATCTTGCCGCCCTTCATCATCTTGCCCTCTTTCATCATCATGCTGCCGCCCTTCTCCATCATCTTGCCGGCCTTCATCTTCTTGCCTTCTTTCATCATCATCTCGCCTTCATTCATCATGGACTCGCCTTCCTTCATCATAGTCTCCTTGTCCATGGTGCCTTCCTTCATCATCTGGCCTTTTTCCATCATCATCTTGCCCTTCTCCATCATCATGTCGCTATCGCCCATCATAGCGCCCTTCTTCATCATCTTCTCTGCGGAGATAGCAAGGCCGCCCAACGAAACGGTCAAAAACACCGCTGTTAGGATAATTGTGATCGCTGATAATGTCCTTCTCATCTGAATTCCTCCTTAAAATGGTTAACAATGATTTGTTTCGATTCAGAAAGCCAACCCACTCACAACTCAAAGCCGCATATGGACCCAGCAACATCAACCGCGCCCGGATATTGCGGGCGACTTATTGACCAATGTAATCTTGCCGTCTCATCCCCCTTTCTTTCTTGAACATGGGAAGAACTCCGCTCCAAGCAGGATTCTTGCGCGCTAATAAACTATAGTGCCTTGACATAAACATGTATATCAGTTAGCGTCTGATATTTTTGTAGGCAAAAGAAGTAATAGCTTGTCGGTTTCTTTCCTACGCCGCGCCCTCCGCATATCCTGGCTTCGTGCACCCTCCCCTGGGAAACAGTGGAATTATCCCGCATGAAGATGGGAGAATAGTATCTGAACTATGAAAGACAATATCTGCAAAAAGTTCTGTCACTATTACAAGCCGCCCGGCAATGAAGACCTTGCCTGTTTAGGGTTCACCATAGCCGGACGTCTGGCGGGAAATGGCTTTGTATTTCCTTCGGAACTACCCGTGAGGAGACCCTCCGGTGACATGGAAGATTTACTCGCGCGCGGTCTGTGCGTAAGATGTCCTTTCTACAAAGAGGATTGTGACTATGCGTCGGAACACAGGATACAAGGAGAAGACGCGGACCCCCTCTCCGGGGCCAACAAACCCGGGGAAGGCATGCGACACAGTGAGGCAAATCCGCCTCCGTGCGGAGGGTTTATTTTTCTCGGACTATTGCTTGAAGCAGGAATCATTAGTATTGACGACATAACGAATATGCTCTAAACTTGTATGAAAATGAAAGAATGATACTGCCGGACCATTATCAAAATTGTTCATCAGGGAGGGAATATGATAGCTTTTTCCATACGGGAAGTCGTTGAACAGGCGATACAGACGGAAAAGATAGGCAATGAGTTCTACACATCGATGGCAAAGAAGTTTCATGAGGAGAATGAGCTGAAGAAACTGTTCGAAACACTGGCTGCACAGGAAATAAAACACGAGCACGTCTTCCTTTCGATCAAGGACAAGATAAAGGATACTGCTCCCGAGGGGTGGGATGAAGTCTCATTGTATCTGAAGGCTATCGTCGACTCGGAATTCTTTCTCGGAAAGGACAAGTCCCTGTCTTCCGTAAAAGAAGTGCACTCATCCGTGGATGCCATCAAATTCGCGCTCGGTTTCGAGAGAGAAACTCTCCTTTATTACTACGGCCTCAGAGACATGGTGCCGGAGAAGAAGATCGTCGACCAGATTATACAGGAAGAAAAGAGCCACATAGTCTGGCTGAGCGACCTGCGAAAGAGTTTTGTATAGGAGCGTCGGGGAGGATAGCCCGAAGGGAAACACAGGACAGAAGATCTTCATCGTTCAGTCAGAGTCTTCTTTATGGACTACACAATTAAAATAGGCGGCGAAGCCGGTCAGGGCATACAGACAGTCGGGGATGCCCTCGCGCGGGTTTTTTCCCGGTCGGGCTATCATGTATTCACACATCAGGACTATGAATCCCGCGTCAGAGGCGGCCACAACTTCTTTCAGATAAGGGTGTCAGAATCTCCTGTTCTCGCATCGAGAGAAAAGGTAGACATCCTCGTCGCTTTTGACAGGGCGAGTCTGGAGCAGCACAGGGGCGAACTGAACGGTGGCGGACACATCCTGTATGATTCGACAGTCGTCTCTGGGTTCCATCAGCAGCTCGATGGCGGCGTCCTGGACGTCCCTTTCACCAATCTGGCTGTCAGCCACGGAGGCAACAAGATCATGGCAAATACCGTGGCCACCGGAGCCATCCTCGGGATGCTCGGGATAGACATGCATATCCTTGAAGGAATCATAAGAGAGACTTTCGAGAGGAAGGGAGACGAGGTCGCAGCAGCCAATATTAAAGCAGCCCGTGCGGGTCATGAATTTGCGAAGAAGAATTGCCGGACCTGCGGTTTCGTGCCTGCTGATACAGCAAAACCCAGGATGCTTCTGACTTCTGTCGAGGCGATCGGTCTAGGAGCTATTTCTTCAGGATGCAGGTTCTACGCAGCCTATCCCATGACACCTTCAACAGGCATCATGAACTATCTGGCGGACAAAGGAAAGGACTGCGGGTTAGTTGTCGAACAGGCAGAAGATGAAATTGCGGCTATCAATATGGCACTCGGCGCTTCGTTCGCCGGTGTAAGGGCCATGACCGGAACAGCGGGCGGGGGCTTCGCCTTAATGGTAGAAGGCCTTTCGCTGGCAGGCATGACCGAGACTCCGATCGTGATTGCGCTGGGGCAAAGACCTGCCCCGGCCACCGGACTCCCGACCAGAACCGAGCAGGGAGATCTCCTGTTTGCCGTCCACGCAGCACATGGCGAGTTTCCCAGAATAGTCTTTGCGCCCGGCACTCCCGACCAGGCATTCTATCTTACAAACAAGGCCTTCGATCTTTCAGAGAGGTTTCAGATCCCTGTTTTTATCCTCTTTGATCAGTATCTCGCTGATGCAGAGTGCACCTATGATAGTTTCGATTCCGACTGCTACAACCA
>DATHCU010000325.1:0-4799 GCA_035319385.1 Thermodesulfovibrionales bacterium | reverse complement strand
GCCGGCAAATATGAACCACAGGGACAGGGTTATTCCGATATCAAGCTCATTCCCCGAAAAGGTCGAAAGCAGCAGGCGCAGGACAACGGTCTGAAGGATGATGGAGGTTGCGCCCATCGCAATAAAAGGCACTCTGCTATCGGGCCCTGGCATGATTAAGATTATAAGTGATCAGGAAGACAAATAGTCTTCCCAAAAAAAACGGGAACAGGCACGGACCTGTTCCCGTAATGGGTGCTTCTGCCTACTCTGCCTTGACAGAAATCTTCTTCATGTCCTTTATCGCCTTAGCGGTCTTGGGCAGGCTTATGCTGAGAATACCTTTCTTAAACTCGGCCTTCACTTTGTCCGGATCTATCTCTGAGGGCAGCGGTATCGTCCGGCTGAACGAGCCATAGGAGCGTTCCATGCGATAGAAATCTTTTCCCTTGGACTCCTTTTCCTGTTTCTTCTCCCCTGTGATCGTAACCGTGTCTTTGGTGAGTGACACAACTACGTCTTTGTCATCAAGTCCGGGAAGTTCGGCAGAGATCGAGATCTCCTTAGCCGACTCCTTAACATCAATCTTTGGATTGAACGCGCCGAGACGTGCCCATGACGGCTCCATTTCGAACCCCCGGAAGAAATTGTCGAATAATGAGTTCATCTCCGTCCTGAAATCCGCAAACGGATTAGTCTCTTGCTTCCTGACCGGCACTGCCTGCTTTGACGGGGCAGGAGTCTTCTTCGGCATAATTGACCCTCCTTTCTAACCTTCCGACCGAACGGCTATCTTTCTGGTCTTGACAGCCTCGGCCTTTGGCAGGACTATTCTAAGAACGCCGTTCCTTACGGTGGCCTGTATCTTGTCCCTGTCCACCTCTTCGGTGAGCGAAAAGACACGCTTGTAATCTCCTATCCCATATTCTGCCAGGTGGAGCGCATGATGCTCAGGAACTTCCGGCTCTACCTTCCCATAGATGCTAAGCTCATTCTTCTCGAGTGTTATGTCTACGGATTTCTCGTCCGCACCCGGCAAGTCCGCTATTACAATGATGTCGTCCTTTCTCTCGATAATATCCACGGCCGGAGTGTACACTCTCCTGGACCTTGTATGCTCACCTTTTTCCGGAGTCGCAGCCTCCTGCTTTTGAACATCTTTTTTTGCTTCATCCATGTACATTCACCTCCTTGAGATCAATTAGACGGATTTCACAGAAATCTTTCTCGGTTTTTCAGCCTCCGCGCGAGGCAGCAGGATATTCAGCACACCCTTGACAAATTTTGCCTCGACCCTGCCGGATTCGATGTTGAACGGCATCTCCAGGGTCTTGGTGAACTGGCCTTGCCATCTCTCCCTTCTGTGATACGATTCTCCTTCGCCCAACCCTTCGGGTTTGCGCGAACCACGGATAGTTACTGTCTTCCCGACCACAGATATGTCGATGTCATTCGGGTCTATTCCCGGAAGTTCGGCTGTAACAATAGCACTGTTCTCCGCGATCCAGACGTTCACCGCAGGAAACTCGACAACCGTCGGCGCGTTCCACCTTGTCATCGCACGCCTCATGTGTTCGAAATTCCTCCAGGGGTCCAACGGCCAACCTAACCTCTCAAACTCTGACCACAGCATAGATTTCACCTCCTGTTTTGTGATAGATTCCGTATTAAGTATTTGAAGTCGATGGATTAGCACTCTATCGACGTGAGTGCTAATCCATTATATTTTTAAATCAAACCGCCGGAAATGTCAATACCATAATTAGGAAATTGACGTCATATTTCTGACTTCCTGCGTCCCGTCTGTTCTGACGCGATTTCATATTTTCAATAAATGCAATGAAATCAAGTATTTGATTGTTTTATTCTGAGCAGATCTGTTCTGGCCTGCTCCTTGCTAAAGTTTACAGCAGGATGTGTCGATAAGAAAATCGAGGGGCATCCCGGATTTTGAGGGCAGAGGGAACAAAAAGAGAGCAGTTGCCCGGTGTGCGCGATGCGGTGTGCAAGCTCCGACTCAAGGAGAAGCCTGAAGGATCGGCCAGGGCCAAAGCAGAATGTAAGAGCCTCGAAACAAATCAGAGTCCGGGATGCTGATTTTATGGTACAAGCGACCATGTGGGCGCAGAAGGAGGACATGCCATGTTACTTTTCATTTCGGGTTTCTTTGCAGGGACATTCCTGATGTTTGTAATCATCTCTATGCTGGCGGTGTCAAAGAGGGCGGAAGAGGTCGCGAAAATAGAATAGCCGGGTAGGGGTCTACCACCGCTGGCTACTCTTCCGCGACCAGCAGTCTGCTGTCCTGTCACTTCTGTATTGACGAAGTGTCGTTCTCTCCCCTTCTTCCGCAAAGATATCTGCAAAAGGTTTCTGCATTACGTTCTATTTGTCAAATGTGCCGCTTATATCTTAAATTATTGATTAGCTGCATAAACAAGGCTTTATTTCCCTCGCCATATCCTTTGAGAGAGATAAAGTGTGTATACTGGAACTCGTATTCTTGCTTGCGGCAGTCTCTGTAGAATATTTTTGAGAACAAGGGAGGAATCTGGTTTGGCGGTTATTTCGATGAAGAGTGTGTCGTGGAGAGTCAACGGCAAATATATCCTGAAGGACATAAACTGGACAGTGAACAAAGGCGAACACTGGGCGATTATGGGCCTGAACGGTTCAGGGAAGACTTCCCTGTTGAACCTGGTAACGGGTTACAACTGGCCTTCAAGCGGAGAGATCAGTGTGCTGGGCAGGCATTTTGGTGAATACGATATCAGGGAATTGCGCAAGAGGATCGGCCTGGTGAGCTCTTCTCTCCAGGAGAAACTGTATGGAGCTGAAACTGCAGAGGAGATAGTCCTGAGCGGCAAGTTCGCCACAATAGGACTGTATGACAGGACGAACAGGCGGGACGAGCGGACTGCCATGAACCTGATGAAGAAGATGAGGTGTTCACATGTCGCTGACCGGCCATACCGGACATTGTCCCAGGGAGAAAAACAGAAGGTCCTTATCGCGCGTGCCCTTATGACATCTCCTGGTGTGCTTATTCTGGATGAGCCCTGCGCCGGACTGGATATGCTTGCAAGAGAGCATCTATTGTCTTCGATCGAAAAGATAGGCAGGCAGAAGTCCGCACCCACTCTCCTGTATGTGACGCACCGAATAGAAGAGATACTCCCAGTGTTTACCCACACACTTCTTATCAGAAAGGGAAGGATTCACCTTCAGGGGAAGACCGGCACAGTGCTGACGCAGGAGAACCTCTCTGTGTTTTTCGGCAAAGGGGTCGAACTTCACAAACGGAAAGATCGGTTCTGGATATCCCTCTAGCCGGCATTGGACATGGAATGTGTGAACGGTGGGGCGGATGCGGCATAAGAGCCCATTCGTCCTGAGCAGGTACTTCTCCCGACTTACTTCTTTGATGCAGGGGTAGACCGGGTATAGGCTATCTCAATGGTCTGCGGCGAGCTGATAAAGCGATAGAGTCTGAAAAGCAGGTCGGAGAGGACTACTATTGCAAGCCCTGCCATCAGCATGACGAGAAAAGCATCTGTCTTATAAATGAAAGACTCTGCCTGGGTTGACGCCTTCAGCGCCTTGTCGATAAAGATTCCGGTCAATTGCCATGCCGCTGTGAATGTCGTCGCAAACATGAACACCATCGGCAGAAAGGTGACCGCTGCATATTTCAGTTTGCCCGATTTTACGATCACGACAGTCCCTATTCCGAAGGCGATTGCAGAAAGAAGCTGGTTGGCAACTCCGAACATCGGCCATATCGTAGAAATGCTTCCTGAATATATGAGCAAGCCCCAGGAGCTAACAACAAGAAAACTCGCCGCTATGTTGCCGGTCAGCCATCCCGTCTTTGCCAGAGGTTTGTACGCGATGCTGCCGAGTTCCTGCAGGAGAAACCTCGCCACCCTTGTGCCCGTATCCACGGTAGTGAGAATGAAGAGTGCCTCGAACATCAGGGCAAAGTTATACCAATAGGGCATCAGAGACTTCATCCCCGGTATAGCAGACATTATCGAGGCCATGCCAACAGCCAGGGAGACCGCGCCACCCGGCCTTCCAACAACATCTGTTCCCACCAGCTTTGAGAACTCGGAGACTCTGTCAACGGGAAATCCGAGCGCGGCGATCGCATCGAATGAGAGTCTCGTGTTGATAGCAAAGTAGTCCCCGGGGATGAGCACAGTGGCAGCGATCAGCGCCATGGCAGCGACAAAGCCTTCGACCAGCATGGCGCCGAATCCTATCATCTTGATCTCCCGTTCGTTCATTATCATCTTCGGGGTTGTTCCGGACGAAATGAGGGCGTGAAAACCCGATATTGCACCGCATGCGATAGTAATGAACATGAATGGGAACAACCTGCCTGGTATGATCGGCCCGCCCCCGTCAGTGAATCGCGTGACAGCAGGCATCTGGATCGTCGGCGCCATGAAGATGACCCCTGCCGCAAGAATGAGTATGGTGCCGATCTTCATGTACGTTGACAGATAGTCCCGCGGGCACAGAAGCATCCAGACCGGCAGGACCGAAGCGACAAATCCATAGACGGCAATCGACAAGACCAGGCTGTTCTTTGAGAGATTGAAATATGGATCAAGGAACGACCCCGGGACATAATGGCCGACGCCTACGGCACAGATCAGCAGAGTCACCCCGATTGCTGTTGTCTCGGCAACCCTGCCGGGCCTCAGGCGGTACAGATATATGCCCATAAAGAAAGCGATTGGAACAGTGAGAGCGATCGTAAACGTGCCCCATGGGCTTTTTGAAAGGGCATTCACGACCGCGAGTCCGAGGCC
>DATHCU010000324.1:0-3205 GCA_035319385.1 Thermodesulfovibrionales bacterium | reverse complement strand
TTAATTCCGCAATCTCGTTTATGACAGCGTTGAATTTGCCCGTCTCAGTCTTATAAATCGTATCAGCGTGATCCGCTCTCACCATGTCTTTGTTGGTCGGCACAACCACGACTTCCAGATTATATATCTTTGCAAACTCTTCGGCCTCTGTATCAGCCGTTCCTGTCATACCGGCCAGCTTTGAGTACATCCGGAAATAATTCTGAAACGTAATAGTCGCTAGCGTCTGGTTCTCACTCTCGATCTTGACGTCTTCCTTTGCCTCCACTGCCTGGTGAAGTCCGTCGGACCATCTTCTTCCGGGCATGAGTCTCCCTGTGAACTCGTCCACAATCAGGACTTCCCCGTCCTTTACAACATAGTCCACGTCTCTCTTGAATATGGCGTGGGCCTTCAATGCCTGGAGTACATGATGAACAAGTTCGATATTCGCTGGATCATAGAGATTTCCCGCCCCTATCAGGCGCTCGACCTTGACATTGCCTTCCTCCGTTAGTATGGCGGTCTTCGCCTTTTCATCTACAGTGTAGTCAACGTCCTTCTGAAGGTGCGGGATGATCTTGTTTATCTTGTAATATTTGTCAGTGGAATCCTCAGAAGGACCGGATATGATCAACGGAGTGCGCGCCTCGTCAATAAGAATGCTGTCTACCTCATCAACGATCGCATAGTGCAGTTCCCGCTGACAATACTCGGAGATGTCATATTTCATGTTGTCCCTGAGATAATCAAACCCGAACTCATTATTGGTCCCGTAGGTTATGTCTGCGGAGTATGCCTCCTGGCGTGTACAGGGCTTAAGAAAGTCCATCCTCTTGTCAGTCGAGTAGTATGCGGGATCGTACACAAACGAAGCATCGTGCTGAATAATACTGACGGATAACCCCAAAAAGTGATAGAGAGGCCCCATCCACTGCGCATCCCTCTTGGCAAGATAATCATTAACCGTTACTACATGAACCCCCTTGCCTTCGAGGGCATTCAGATATACGGGCAGGGTTGCAACGAGGGTTTTTCCCTCTCCGGTCTTCATTTCAGAGATCTTTCCCTCATGCAGCACGACACCGCCCAGGATTTGCACATCGAAGTGTCTCATGTGCATCTTCCGTTTCGAGACTTCACGGACAACTGCAAATGCCTCGGGAAGCAGTTCATCCACAGAGCTGTTCGCCTCGAGACTTCTTCTGAACTCGGCTGTCTTCTCTCTCAGCTGCTCATCCGAAAGTGCTGACATGCCGGCTTCCAGAGAGGCAACCTTCTCTACAATCGGCCAGAGTCTTTTTAGTTCACGCTCGTTCTTTGTTCCGAAGAATTTACTGAGTAATGTTCCAATCATGTTTTATAATAGAATATGATAGTCAATATTTCAAGAAAACGGCCCCTGTCGCCCGCCGTATCTCCCTGCTAGATGCAGCCTCTCAGATGAGCAGAAAAGTTTATATCCATACCTTTGGCTGTCAGATGAATGTACACGATTCTGAGAAGATGCTCGGCATCCTGGAAGAAGAGGGCTTTGTCAGCACTCCTCATCCGCGTGAGGCAGACCTTATCATATTCAATACCTGCAGCATCAGGCAAAAGGCTGAACAGAAGTTCTTCAGCGAACTCGGCAGAATCAAGTCTTACAAAAGATTTAATCCGCTCTTGAGGATAGCGGTCGCAGGCTGCATAGCCCAGCAGGAGGGGAAGGCTATCTTCAAAAGGGCGCCCTATGTGGATTTCGTCTTCGGGCCCCAGAATATCCTTTCACTTAGACATTTCGTTTCTGACGGCCGAAGCTCTGTAGCTACTGAAGAAAATCCCGGAATTGCGGAGGAAGTCCTTCCGGTGAGGAGATCACCCGGTATCAGCGCATGGGTCACAATAATGTACGGATGCAACAATTTCTGCAGCTACTGCGTCGTTCCTTACACGCGGGGAAGAGAGCGCTCAAGACCGAGCGAACATATCCTGTCTGAAGTATCCGCACTCTCCGAACAGGGCTTCGGGGAGATAACGCTTCTCGGCCAGAATGTTAATTCCTATAAAAGTGATGTGGGGTTTCCCGAGCTCCTCGGAAGACTTGATAGGATAGGGGGGATAAAGAGGATACGCTTTGTCACTTCTCATCCCAAGGACCTCTCACCCGGGCTGATCAATGCTATCGCCGAATTACCCAAGGTCTGCGAGCATATACACCTGCCTCTGCAATCAGGGTCTACGAGGATTCTTACCAAGATGAACAGGAGGTACTCTTTCGAAGAGTACCTGGAAAAGGTGAATGCCCTAAGGGCTAGAATTCCTGACATTGCTATTACGACAGACATAATTGCGGGCTTCCCAGGCGAAACTTCAGATGATCATAAATCCACCCTTAGGGCATTGTCGGAAATCGAGTTCGACGGCATATTTGCGTTTATGTTTTCTCCCAGGCCTCGCACGAAGGCAGCGGGAATGAGGGGACATCTTCCAGAGGAGACAAGAACGGGTAGGCTCCTCGAGATTCTGAGTTTGCAGGATTCTATAACAGAAAGGAAGAATGCCTCGCTCCAGGGCTCTGTCATGCAAGTACTGGCTGAAGGACCGGCCGAATCCGGTAACGGCAATCTTACCGGCAGGACGAGGACCAACAAGATTGTGGACTTCACAGCACACGAAAAGATGGCGGGCCAACAATTGAAGGTCGCGATATTGAGAGGCAGAAAACACTCGCTTGAGGGCAAGATCGTTGACTGAATGCATCGTCGGTTCTATACATATCCTTAAGAGTCTCCGCTTGCGCTCCACAGTGAGGGCGTTCTCTCACTGTCCGGATGCGGAATAGCTTCGGGCGTGAAGCTTGCGATACTCACCCTGGGATGCAGGGTAAATCAGTCCGAGAGCGCACTTATAGAAGGAAGCTTGAAGGACCGCGGATTTTCTATTGTCGGCCTTTCCGAGAAACCTGACTATTGTGTAATCAATACCTGTACTGTCACAGCAAAGAGCGATTATCAGTCAAGACAGCTCGTTCGCAGGGCTGTCAGATCCGGCGCCCAGGTAATTGTCACTGGTTGCTACTCCCAATTGAATCCCTCGGAGATTTCTCGAATAGATCCTAATATTAAGATCGTTCAGAACGCAGCTAAAATACATGATATAAATGCCTTGTTTAATATTACATCATGCGCTACTTTAAGTTATGCACCCCGATCCAGGCCTCACATAAAGATACAAGACGGCTGCA
>DATHCU010000323.1:0-7349 GCA_035319385.1 Thermodesulfovibrionales bacterium | reverse complement strand
GTGGAGTATGAGCCAATGACGATTTTCGGATTGCACACATGCGATCTGGCGGGAATTCAGTGCCTGAACATGGTCCTCTCCGAGCGTCCGAAGGATTATAACTATCTGACACGAAAGAACATGATAACCCTGATCGGGCTTGAGTGCAACGACTACTGCGACGAGTTCGCAAGTTGTCATCTCGTGAATGCGAGTTTTCCCAACAGCGGCTATGACCTTTGCTTCACCGATTTGGGAGACTATTTCATGGTCCACGTTAATACGCAGAAAGGGGAGGAAATTGTCGCCAGATGTCAGACATTTGAAACAGCCGGCTCAGTCAATCTGAATGACCTAAGCGCGCTTCGTGAGAAGAAGAGAGAGAAATTCAGCAACGAAGTGCCTATAGAACGAAGGCACATACCTGAACTGTTCGACAGGTCCTTCAGGTCCCGGGTATGGAAAGACCTGGAAGAGCGGTGTCTGGCCTGCGGAAACTGTACCAATGTCTGTCCCACCTGTTACTGTTTCGATATAAGGGACGAGATGGACCTGAATATGAAACAGGGCAGGAGATTCCGTGTCTGGGACTCCTGTCAGCTTGAGCCCTTCGCCAAAGTTGCGGGCGGGTTCAACTTCAGGAAGGAGAGATCCGTACGACAGAGACACAGGTACTACCGCAAATTCCGATATCCGGTCGATAAATTCTCACGTTTCTTTTGCACAGGCTGCGGCAGATGCACACGCACCTGCATGGCGGACATAAGCCTGAAAGAGACCCTTCACGAACTGATAAAAGAGAGCGAGGATAGAGTATGGAAAAGGTGGTTATAAGAGATTCTACATACAGACTGACAAAGGCCTCCATCCTGCAGGCAAAGAGGCTTACGGCGAATGAGATGCTCTTTGAGGTCTCGCTTGAAAACGGCGAGGTGCTTGATCACGAGCCCGGGCAGTTTGTCATGGTCTCTCTGCTGGGGATAGGAGAAGTTCCGATCTCTGTCTGCTCCTCTCCCACAAAGCGCGACTCTTTTGAGTTGTGCGTCAGGGCTGTCGGCAAAGTTACCAGGAGTCTGCACAAACTGAAAGCCGGCGCTGAGATAGGCATAAGGGGCCCCTACGGCAAGGGCTTCCCCATAAGGATCCTCGAAGGCAATGATCTGTTGCTCATCGCGGGAGGGTTGGGACTAGCGCCTCTAAGATCCCTGATAACTTATGTCCTCGACAATCGCCGCGATTTCGGGAAGGTTCATATTCTATTCGGGTGTAAGGAACCGGGGGAAATGCTGTTCAGTGACGAACTAGAAAAATGGAATGAGCGCACGGATCTGCATTATGCCTGCACCGTAGACAAGGCGGACCCCGAATGGGCCGGCAATGTCGGGGTGATCACTACACTGATTCCTGGGGTGGACATTGAACCTGCAAGGACATTTGCTGCTGTTGTCGGGCCCCCGATCATGTACAATTTTGTCATCAAAGAACTCTTATCCAAGGAAATCCCCGAACGCCAGATACTGCTCTCCTTCGAGCGCAATATGAAATGCGGCAACGGTAAGTGCGGCCGCTGCCAGATACAGAACCTGTACTGCTGTCAGGACGGACCCGTGTTCAACTACGAACAAATCAAGAACTTAAGCGAGGCCATCTGAATGAAGAAACCTAAAGTAGCTTTTTTTGATTTTGCATGCTGTGAGGGATGCCAGCTTCAGGTCGCGAATATGGGGGAAGCCGCACTGGATGTTCTTGGAGCCGTAGATGTTGTTGAATGGCGGGAGGTAATGTCGGAGAAATGGGAGAAGAAATTCGACATAGCCGTCGTTGAAGGCAGCATCACGGATACACACGCTGTACAGAGGATCAAGAAGATCCGAAACAGCGCAAAGGTTGTCATCGCCTATGGCTCCTGCGCAACTATCGGCGGTGTCAACGGCATGAAGAACAGTTTTGCCCTGGACGAGATCGGGAAATACGTATACGGCAACGGCTATCAGTTCTTTTCCACTGAGCTGACAAGGGCTGTGCATCAGACGGTTAAGGTCGACTATTTCGTGCACGGCTGTCCTGTATACATCCCTGAATTCGTGAACGTTCTCAAGGCCGCCTTGCAGGGCATCCCGTATTATGTGCCCGACTATCCGGTCTGTGTTGAATGCAAACTCAATGAAAACGTCTGCATGTATGAAAGAAAAGTAACTTGCCTCGGCCCAGTCACCAAGGCCGGATGTAATTCGTGGTGCATCAACAACGGTAACATCTGCTACGGATGCAGGGGCATGGTAACCTGCCCGAATGAAAAGGGCGCGAAAGATGTGATAGCTAAATACAAAATTTCCACAGATTTCATCCTGAACAAGATGAATATGTACAACAAATGCAGGGAGCTCGGCTAACATGAAAAAAAATGTAAAGATAAATGTTGAGTACATCACAAGGGTTGAGGGTCACGGTAACATAGTTGTTGATGTGCAAAACGGAGAACTGAAGACCTGCCGTCTGGACATAGTGGAATCACCACGTTTCTTTGAGGGTATGCTGAGGGGACGTTCAATCTTTGAAGCTCAGCATATCACAAGCAGGATCTGCGGCATATGCGCGTGCGGACATACCCTCGCATCCATTCAGGCCGCTGAAGACGCGCTTGGTGTAATCCCGACAGAGCAGACTATAAGATTAAGGAAGCTCTTGCTGGACCTTGAGGTTCTTGACAGCCACATCCTGCATATCTACCTGCTTGTTGCCCCTGACCTGCTCGGAGTCAAAAGCTTTGTTCCGCTTATCAGCAGCCACAACGAGGTAGTGCGAAGGGCGCTCAGGATGAAGAAGGTATGCAACGATGTGTGTGATATACTGGTTGGAAGGCACGTGCATCCGATTTCGGCAATTGTGGGAGGATTTACCAAGCTGCCGGCACCAAAAGATGTTGACTCGATGCTCAGTTTACTTAAGGGCATGAGGGCCGATATGGATGCAACGGTAGAACTGGCCCTGACCCTCAAGTTTCCCGATTTCGAGAGGGACTCGGAGTATGTCGCGCTCGTAAGTGACGATAGTGAATATCCCCTCCTGATGGGAGATATCGGCTCGACGGATGGCGTGAGGATGAGCAAAAAAGACTACAGAGAGATTACGAATGAGTTTGTCGTCCCGCACTCCTCTGCAAAACATACAAGACTCAGCAGGGAATCTTATGCCGTGGGAGCTCTTGCGAGATTTAACCTGAACTCGGAGAAGCTTCATCCTAGGGCCAGAGACGTCGCTGCTTCCGCAAGACTGAAGCCCAAGTGCATAAATCCTTATCTTAATACGGTCGCCCAGTTGGTTGAATGCGTGCATTGCCTCGAACACGCCATTTCTCTGCTTGAAGATATGAAACAGACACCACTGAACTATGACGAAGAGATTGTTGTCGGGCTTAACGAACAGCACAGGATACCTGTGAGTGCGGGCAACGGAGTCGGGGCTGTCGAGGTGCCGAGGGGCATCCTCTTCCACAATTATCAGACCGATGAACAGGGCACAATCATGAACGCCAACTGCGTGATCCCCACGAACCAGAACACCGGCAACATCGAATATGACATGATGAAGCTGATGCCGGAAATTATGGACAGGAGCGAGGAAGAGATTACCCTCGCCCTTGAGATGCTCGTGAGATCTTATGATCCCTGCATCTCGTGTTCCACCCATCTAATAGATATCAGGTTCTTGAACAAATAAGAAGGTGAAGGGCCATGGAGCGGCTCACCAGACAGCAGGTCATTAACAGAGCACAAGCGTCGGGGGATCTTTCAGGATATGACCTGTCGGGTCTGCTGTTGAGCAATCTGGATCTCATCTCTGTTCGGTTCAGGTCCTGCGACCTGAGGGGCACGAATCTCAGCAGTTCAAATCTGAGCATGTCTTCTTTTGAAGATGCAGACCTCTCGGGCAGCAATATGAGCAGTTCAAACTTCACGGGCGCGAATTTCAGAAGGTCGAACATTTCACGCTCGGATCTGACCTTCTCTTCTTTCATTGGTTCTGATTTCACCGGAGCAATTCTGCACGAGGCAAATCTCACAACTTCCAGGATTACTTCGGCGATTTTTGAGAAGGCCGATCTTTCTGCCGCAAATCTCCAGATGACTGAGGCCGTCCTGGTCCGCATGAATGATGCGTTGCTTCGGAATATAAAGGCCTATGGCTCAAGTATGATAGGTGCAAATCTCGCGGGGGCGGACCTTCGCGGAGCCATGCTGCACGGAACTGACTTAAGCGGAGCAGACCTATCCCGCGCAGACCTGAGAGGCGCATCCCTTATCGAGACTGTATTTGTGGCAGCCAACCTCGCCGGCGCAGACCTGAGAGACACCAGAATAAAGAATACGGACACTACAAGGGCAAACCTGGAAGGCGCAAAACTGGACTGAGGTCACTTCTGGCGCAGAGGAGAAAACACAACAATATCCCTGGGTATCAGGAGCAGGAAATCAGACAACCTTGCGGGTTATTCGGGAGAGGGCCTCTTCAAGTTTCTTTGTCTCTTCAATGATGACCTGCATGTACTGCCAGCCCTGACAAGATGAGTCCATGGTCTTCGATAACTGTTTCACAAAACCTCCGACGGACGTAAGCGGGTTACGGATCTCATGGGCCACGGCCTGGAGTGTATATTCGACAGCCGCGCGGTCTCTTTCCGAATCAAGGCCTTTAAATGAAGGCAAGCCTTTTGAAGACTCAGAAGATGGTTCCAGCGGCAGTTTCTCCGAAAGACGCGCGAGCACCCTGTTCGCCTTTTCCATAAGCTCAAGAAGGTCTTTGTCCTTGTTCACTTCCACCTTTAGGCTGCCGGCAATCTCCTCAACCTCGTCGAATGCGGCAACAACGATGTCACTTATTGTATCGTGGTCCACATTGAAGAGTTCCTTAATCCTTGTAAACATACTGTTCAGATCGATGGACTTTTGAAATATCATCGAAGACAACATCCCTGCCATCTCACAGTTCATCGCCAAAGGTGACAGACTGTCACGTCTTCCCTCCCCGAAGAAACTCTGGCACTGAACGATAGCATCAGGGAAATGCCAGTATCTGAGGGCTGCCTCGCCGACTTCCCTGTGGTTGATGCCATATCTCTCTTTCTCTCGCAGCAGTAAAGCCTCCAGGGGGAACAAGTCAAGTGATATGGATTCGCGGCGGTCGTTCTTGATGAACAGATCAAACATAATCAAGAGACCGATTTCCTGGACCAGCCCCGCGACAAAGGCCTCCTCCATGTTGCCGTTGCCGAACCTCTCATCAAGGGACTTCGCCAGCAATGCCTTGTACAGCGAAATCTTCCAGAATCTCTCGTAGTCCATCGGACCGCGCCTTCCCATAGGGAAGGTCTCCCTTAATGACAGCGAGAGAGCCATAACCCGAAGGCGGTCGAACCCGACCCTGAAGACAGCCTGTTCCAATGATGTGACCGGATCTCCGGCTCTGAAGAAGGCAGCATTCGCGAGACGGATGAGACGCACTGTGAGGGAGGGGTCTTTCCCAATCATATCCGCAAGGTCACTTACAGAGGAGCCTTCATCCGAGGCGAGTTCTATCAGCTTTGACGCAACCACAGACAGGGCCGGGAGGGAATATCCCGACCTGAGCCTGTCTAGTATTTCTTCGTTCGATTCCTTATGCATATTCTCTCAAACAACAGTCTAGTACAATCCCATTTCCGTGCGGACGAGTTGCATCGTTTCCTCGGCGACTTTCTTAGCCTTGGCGGTACCCTTGTCAGCGACATAATTCAGCAAATCAGGATTATTCTGCAGTTCATCCCTCTTGGCCCAGATCGGCTCCATAACTTTGTAGACATTTCTGATCAGGATCTTTTTGCAGTCAATGCACCCGATGCCCGCACTGCGGCATCCTGCTGCAACCTCTTCCTGTTCCTCCTTAGAAGAAAATATCTTGTGAAGCTGATAGACCGGAGACAACTCGGGATCGCCCTTGTCGGTCTTCTTGACCCTTGCCGGATCGGTGACCATCGTCCTTATCTTCCTGTCTACTTCTTTAGGGGTGTCAGAAAGGTAGATCGCATTATCATAGCTCTTTGACATCTTTCTGCCATCCACACCCACAACCTTCGGGAATTCCGTAAGCAATGCCTCAGGTTCGGGAAAGACTTCTTTGTACAGGTGATTGAAGCGTCTTGCTATCTCCCGGCTTATCTCCAGATGGGGCACCTGGTCTATGCCTACCGGCACATATTTTGCCCTGTAGACTATGATATCGGCTGTCTGGAGCAATGGGTAGCCCAAAAAACCGTAGGTGGAAAGGTCCTTGTCTTTCAGTTCCTGCTGCTTTTCCTTGTAGGTCGGGACCCTCTCGAGCCAGCCCACAGGCGTAATCATCGAAAGCAGCAGATGCAGTTCAGCATGTTCCGGGATCCTTGACTGGATAAATATCGTACATTTTTCAGGGTCCAGACCAGCCGCCAGAAAATTGATGAGCAGGTCTTTTGTGGACTCTTTTATGGTTGAAGGATCCGCATAACCGGTTGTAAGTGAATGCCAGTCCGCGACAAAATAAAAACAGTCATACTGGTTCTGGAGCCTGACCCAGTTTCTTAAGGCCCCCACCAGGTTTCCGAGATGCAGCCTGCCGCTCGACTGCATTCCGCTAAGAACTCTCTGTTTGTTCATCTAACCTCTACCTCGCTTAATCTGTTGATTTGATATTTAGAGTATTGTTTAGCCTGTTCATCATTATCAGATGCAGTTTTCTTGAGTAGTGACAAGTCGTTGTCCGATCTCAAAAGACCTGAAGGATCGAAAGAAACAGATTCACGATCGGCATGACAAAATAGTTCGCTATGCCGGTTACAATCAAAAAGATAACGATAAAGAAACCATATGGCTCAATCCTGCTGAACGAAGCGGCCTGTCTGTAGGGTAGCAGGCCTGTCAGCACCCTGCCGCCGTCAAGAGGAGGAATGGGGATCATGTTGAAAGAAGCAAGAACGACATTGACGGCAACACTTGATTGAAAAATCATGATGAGGGGTGTCATTACAGTGGCGCTGATATCCGCAGAAAGGACATATGACAGGGGACTAAGCACATATTTGAGCACCAGGACGCTGGCAACGGCGAGAAGGATATTTGTCACAGGGCCTGCTGCAGCCGAGATAGCCATATCTTTCCTGGGGTTCTTGAAGTTCATAGGATTGATCGGTACGGGCTTCGCATAGCCGAATACGAATTGACCGTTTGTAAGCACAAGGAGCATTATCGGCATCAGTATGGTCCCGACAGGATCTATATGCGCAATCGGATTAAGCGTCAGCCTGCCCATGAGCTTGGCGGTGTGATCTCCCAGCTTGTAAGCTACAAACCCATGCGAAA
>DATHCU010000322.1:0-8652 GCA_035319385.1 Thermodesulfovibrionales bacterium | reverse complement strand
ATGCGATACCTTAGCGCACTTTTGAGTCGTGTTTCAACACTTCATCAGGACTGCACACCAGGTTGAAAGTGCAGCCAGGTGAGTATGGCTTATCTCACGTCGCGTCTCAAGGCCTTCTCGTTATGCAACTGCTCAGTTCATCTTTCAAACAGTTTCTTATACTTGCCATACCCTTCTCTTTCGAGGTCCTCCGCAGGCACAAAACGAAGGGCGGCGGAATTCATGCAGTAACGAAGTCCCGTAGGAGGAGGTCCGTCCGGAAAGACATGACCCAGATGAGAATCACCCTGCCGGCTTCTTACTTCCGTCCTCCTCGTGAAGAGGCTCCGGTCTTCTCTTTCTACGATATTGCCGGGTTCAAGGGGTCTGGTAAAGCTGGGCCAGCCGGTGCCCGAGTCATACTTGTCCAGGGAGCTGAAAAGCGGTTCACCGGACACAATGTCAACATAAATGCCGGGCTTCTTGCTGTCCCAGTATTCATTGTCAAACGCCCTTTCAGTTCCCTCCTCCTGCGTAACCTTATATTGGAGCGGCGTCAATTTCTTTCTCAGTTCTTCTCTGGACGGTTTCACGAATCTACTTTCCGCAGTCACGGATTTATCTCCCTCCTCTTTGCTGCCCCATATCTTCTCGAGATACTGGTCGCGGCCTGATCTGTACCGGTAAAATTTATACCTTACCGGATTCTTTCTGTGATAGTCCTGATGATATTCCTCCGCTCTGTAGAACTCCGCGGCCGGCAGTATCTCGGTAACAATGGTGCTCTTGAATCTGCCGGATTTCTGAAGCGCATCCTTCGATTCTTCCGCAAGCCGCTTCTGCTCCTCATTATGATAGAAGATCACGGTACGGTACTGCGCCCCGCGATCCACAAACTGTCCCCCGGGGTCGGTCGGGTCTATCTGCCTCCAGAAGACATTGAGGAGTTCCTGATAGGTCAGCACCGAAGGGTCATAAAGAACCTGGACAGCCTCGACGTGTCCGGTCGTCCCTGACGATACCTCTTCATAAGTCGGATTCTTCTTCTGGCCGCCCGTGTAGCCCGATATGACTTCTGCTACACCTGAGAGCCTCTCGAAGGGAGGCTCCATGCACCAGAAACAACCTCCCGCAAAAGTTGCCTTTGCCAGTCTTTCGGGGTGAGTGTCCTTAGCTCTATTTTCATCATATCTCGCGCAAGCAAGGAGAGCCATCACTCCGGCGAAAGCCAGCAGAAGGTGAATAGGGCGCATTACAATTCCATTTCCTTCTGATCCAGATAGGTGATCATCGCGATAGCTGCTCCCTGAGGATCCTGTATCACAGAAAAACGCCCGACCTTTGGAATATCCGTGGGAGGCATGATGATCTGTCCCCCGAGCGCCTCAGCCTTTTTCGAAGCGGCATCGACGTCCCTGACCGTCACATAAGCGCCCCAATGAGGAGGCACTCCGGCGGCCTCAGGCGGCGTACCCATTATGCCCCCTATCTCATCTCCCTTCACCTTGATGACAGTGTAAGTCATACCTTCCATGGGCATGTCCTCCATCTCCCAACCAAACAGATCGCCGTAGAATTTCTTTGCCTTGTCCACATTCAGCGTCATTAGTTCATTCCAGCTGAAATAACCGTGCTCAAACAGTTTCTTGTCCATAACCTCTTCTCCTTTTCCAGATATTGGCTTCCAAACTACCTTGATAGACTTTCAACACTTGATCACACGCATTGACCGGGATTTCACCTGCGGCTTACGGAAGCGATATCTTGCCTCCGGAACGGATTATCAGGCGGACCCCTTTTTCTCGTATATCATCGCCCTTTCTTTCCCTTTTGGAAGCCGGCAGACCTTTTCGACCTCCTGATCGAGAGGGCCACCCGGCTTGCGGACCTCTCTGAATCCGAGCCGCTTATATGGTTCGACGTGGTCGGTGACGGCATACACCCTTTCCATCGGCGCAAACTCCAGAAGGTGTTCGACCATGAGGGAATCGACACCATTGCCTATCTGTTCCTTGACAACTTCAACGCAGCTTATTTCATTGAGTCCTTTTGTAGTTCTTATCCTTCCGCAACCGATAGGGACATCGTTTTCAGCGGCTATCACAAACTCAGTGAAATCCAGTTTCTCAGCGGACATGCCATGCGCCTTCAGCATCTCCTCTATAAAGAAGAGGTCCTGTTCATTGGCGTGTCTTACCCTGACAATCTTGCCCGTTATTTCAGATATGCCTGTCTTCATTGCCGAATCACTCTTTTCCATCTTCTCCTCCTCAGCTTTGCACTCAAGACTGTAATGAATCAGTCCAAATTATTCATCACTCCTCTTGCCGCCAGGGCAAGGGTATCATCAGACAGTGTCAGTCCATAATTGCTGTGCGAGTAATCCGTCATTCCCCGACTCGATCGGGCAATCCCTATTTTCAATGCATTCCGGATTATCCGGTCACGCCCGATAATGACACAACCCTGCTTTATGGACAGACTCCAGGCAATACTGGCCATACGCCTGCGAGCTGATCCAAGCAATATCGATACCATTTCACAATGCGCTGTTTTTATAGAGTTCCTGATGCTGAATGACGAGTTTGAAGAAGGACACTTTTCCTCATAAAAGGACAAAATGTCATGAGATAAAACCAGGAGGGTTAGTTTTCTCGCCGCCTTATTCGGATGCCGGTTGAGAGGAGTATCCTACTTGGACTTCTTTTCGTCGGCTGTCTTCGTCGGGCTGACCGGACCTTCGGAGAAGATAATCTTGTCGAACTTGCGGTTGAGAGTCTTGCTCTCAAAATTTACCATTTCGATGCCGGGCTTTAGAGAGACCTTCTCTCCCACCGCCACCTTCATCTTATACACCGCCACCCAGACCTTCTTGTCCTTGTTCTCCAGGAGCAGATAGGTGTATCTGCCGCTGTCCATCGTCTCGACAACCTTGCCGGTCAATGAAGATACGGCCTGCTTTTTTTCCGCCGGCTCACCTGCGGAAGCGCTTTTCTCAACCGCTGATACCAGGAGGCATAACATCAAGATCGTTATCACTGCAAAAGATTTCATTGTGTCTCCTTTGACAATAGTCTTAGTCTGACGAAGGGCAAATACCATGCTCTCTTATTTATAATATCCGACGTGGCAGATGATGCACAACTCCCGGCCGTCAGCGGCCAGGTGAAACCTTCCGGGGTTCTTCAGATTATGACAGGATATGCAGCTTACTTTTCCGTCAATGAGTTTTATGCCTCTTGCGGTCACCTCGGCAAGAGAGGCGTACAATTCCCTATTTTCCGCCGGGGGGTACTCTTTCTCGATCGAGTGGGACTTTATGATGCCGCATTTTGTCGTGCAGTATTTCGCATCCCCTGCGAGCGAAGGGTCGTGACAGGACAGGCAATCCGATGCAGTACCCTCGGATTCGGCCAGAACGTAGTGATGCTGCACCAGCTCCGCTGCCAACGGCAACGGCACTGCGATGCAGAGAAAAGCTGTCAGTATAACTGCTGACACATCTCCAACCAGTTTCATTCGTCCGTTATCCGTTTGACCTGAATATTGCGGGTGGCACTCCACTTCAAAGTCGTCTAATTTACCCTTATGAACGTTCCTTACCCAAATTATATAGCACTCCGGGAGAAGATCAAGTGTCACCCGGAAGACTTTCCTTTTTGCAACCGCGTGAATGTCACGTGCGGCGGATTGGGCATTTTTTTCCCTCCCTCGCAATACGAGCGATGCGGGTTAGCTTCCGGGCGGAATTGTTATATCATTTACTCATGAGCGGGATTCCAAAGGCGACAGCTAGTTTAATAGCAAAGACCGGTCTTTTCCTGGCCGCGCTCTCGGCCCTGGCTGCACTCTCATCCGGACTGGGATTCCGCTATGAGTTATGGGACTTCCAAACGGGCCTGAAGGCCTTTAGATGGTCCGCATATTGCGCTCTGGCATCAGCAGTTTTATCGCTAGTGGGAATTGTTCTGTCGAGACTATCCGGGGCTTCACGCGGGCTTTTCATCGCAGCCTTCGGACTCGTCATCAGCGTCCTTCTTCTGGCAGTCCCTTTGTACTGGCTGCAAAAGGCCCGGAGTCTGCCCTCCATCCACGACATATCCACGGACACGGAGAACCCGCCAAAATTCGTTGCGATTCTGCCTCTCCGCAAGAACGCCCTGAACCCTTCGGAGTACGGCGGCGAGCCCATTGCTGCTCAGCAACGCAAGGCATACCCCGATATAGCCCCTCTGTTGCTGAACATTAGTCCTGACAAGGCCTTTGAGAGGGCGAACCGGGTGGCAACGAAGATGGGATGGAAGATAGTCGATGCATCCATAAAAGAAGGTCGTATCGAGGCTACGGCCACTACCCGGTGGTTCGGATTTAAGGACGATATCGTGATCCGCATAGAAAATGGCGATGGCGGCAGTCGTGTGGACATTCGGTCCGTGTCCCGTGTCGGGAAAAGCGATCTGGGGACCAACGCAAACAGGATCAGGAGATTCCTGAGAGAAATGGAGAAATCCTAACCATGCCGGCCTCAGCTGAAAGCGGCAGGTCTGTCATTGCGGACGTTAAAGCCGCTGGTCTGAAGAGGTGGGGTGAACACTCCTGGATGGCCTTCCTTTATGTGGTTCACAATCTGGAGAGACTCTCCAATAAACTGGGGCTGGATCTCAGGCTGTACTAGGATGAAGGCTTTCCGGCGAGGAATTTGATCATGTCAAAAAGAAGAAGACTCTTTTTCTTTGCATTGGCTGTGATATTGCCGGCGTCTCTCTGTTTCATCATTTGGCCCGGTCCGGATATAGGATCAGGTTTTAATTATGCCGTCGTCGTGCACTCCGCAGATGATGGAGACCTCGCTGAATTGTACAAGGAACGGAGATTTTTCGCTCCCTGCCGTGACATCCCGCCCCTCGTCAAAAAGGCGTTTATTGCTGCTGAGGACCGGAGGTTCTATTCACACTTCGGCGTTGATCTGAAGGGGATCCTGCGCGCGGCAAGCAAGGATATTACCGCAAAGGCAGTTGTCGAGGGTGGAAGCACAATAACTCAGCAACTCGCAAAGATGCTCATAAGAAATCCGGAGCGAAACCTTTCAAGAAAACTTCACGAGATGATAATAGCATTGAAACTCGAATCCAAGTACTCAAAAGAAGAAATTCTGTGCGCATACCTGAACCTTGCGTATTTCGGGGAAAGGGTTTATGGAATAGAGGCAGCCTCGAGGACCTATTTCAACAAATCGGTATCGGATCTCAGCGCTTCGGAGGCAGCGCTGCTTGCCGGTCTTCAAAAGGCGCCGAACACATATTCTCCCCTGAGGAACCCGTCGGCGGCCAGAGAGAGAATGGTAATGGTGCTGAAGAAGATGAGAGACCTGAAATTTATCTCAGGTGAAGAATATACAAAGGGTCTTTCGCAGGCCCTTCCCGCAAGAACCTTTTTCCGGCGTAAATTTGCCGCCCCTTACTTCGTAGAATTCATCAGACAGAGGCTGACGGCAAAGTATGGTGATAGTCTTTACACCCGGGGATTTCATGTGTATTCCACTCTGGACCCTGCGATGCAAGCCCTGGCTGAACAGACCGTAAAGAACGGCGTCAAGGAAATAGAACTTCGCACAAAGCCGGGCATTCAGGCCGCCCTCGTAGCAATGGATCTTGCAACGGGTGAGATTAGGGCGATGGTCGGGGGAACGGATTTCAGTAGATCCGAGTTCAACCGGGCGACGATGGCACTCAGACAACCCGGCTCCGCCTTCAAACCTTTCATATACGCCACAGCGATCCAGAGCGGCATGTCATGCGATGACATCATCCTTGATGAACCTATCAGCATCCCGGACCCTGAGGGCGGTCTTTGGTCTCCAAGAAACTCCGAGGGAACATATCACGGCAATGTCTCTGTAAAGACAGCATTTGCCCTCTCTCTCAATGCAGCGACCGTGCGGCTTGCCCAGAAGGTCGGATTTGAAAGGGTGCGTGCAATGGCTGAACAATGCGGAATAACCACTAATCTCGACACCCATCCCTCGATTGCGCTCGGTTCTTTCGAAGTCACTCTTCTTGATCTGGTCGAGGCCTATTCCACCATTGCCACCGGCTGGAGGGTAAAGCCGTTGGCATACCCACTGATAAGAGACAAGGACAAGAAGACTGTGGAACGGGTCGTACCGACATCCAGGCAAATACTACCCGCACACGTGGTGGAGAAGATGAGAGAGCTTCTCCGCGCGACGATCGAGTCAGGGATTGCAGGCAGGGCACGGGCTGTGCCGCGACCGGTATACGGAAAAACAGGCACTACTAATGATAATTCTGATGCGTGGTTTGTGGGATTTGACGATCATCTCGCTGTGGGAGTTTGGGTCGGCAGGGACGACCACACCTCGCTCGGCGTTGAGGAAACAGGGTCGGAGGCGGCCCTGCCCATCTGGGTCCAATTCATGAGGGAAGTGAAGTATTGAGGGCGGAAGAGGGCCGGGATGAGGGGGAAGGTGGACCGACGTTGTTCTAAAGAAGCCAATGGATTAGAATAATCTGTTTCCACGATATCAATTTGAGAAGGAGGCAGGTCATGAGAAGATCGGTTTCAATATTCGGGTTGGCGTTAATACTATCCCTTTTGATGTCACCTCAGTCTTTCGCAGGTCTCACCAGGATTTCGGAAGGCGTCTATTCGTACATCGACACAAAGGGCGCTGCCCCGGCAAACAGCTTCGGCGCGAACGCAGGCATCATCATCGGAAAAGACGGAATCCTCGTAGTCGATACCCTTATCTCCGCGAAGAAGGCCAAGGCGTTCATCAACGATATCAAGGCTGTCTCTGACAAACCCATAAAATACGTGGTCAATACCCATTATCATCTGGACCACTCTCTGGGAAATTCAGAATTTGCCAGGCTTGGGGCCATAATAATCGGTCAGCAGAACTCCATAAAGGACCTGTCCACGAATTCTCCCCTCCCGAGGGCCTCCGAGTATGGCCTTTCCGCGGAAGACATGGAAGGCACGACAATGGCGCCGCCTTTGCTCACTTTTACAGACCGCATGGCAATAAGTCTCGGCGATCTCACGGTGGAACTGATCTACCCCGGACCTTCGCACACCGATGACAGTATCCTGGTGTATCTCCCCGGTCAAAAGGTCCTGTTTGCGGGAGATATATTATTTACGCGTTACCATCCATACATGGGAGAAGGAGACGCAGCCGGTTGGATAAAATCCCTCGACTTTGTGTCGAGTCTCGATGCCGATAAGATAATACCGGGACACGGACCTCTCTCCGGCAAGCAGGATGTGGACGCGATGAGGACCTATATCACCACTTTCGACAAAAAGGTAAAGGAACTCGCGGCTGTCTCAAACGACCCTCAGTTCATATCGGCGGAGGTGAAGAAAGTCCTTCCCGCCGGCTACGAACTGGAATTCATGATCCCGGTGAACGTCCAGAAATACATAAAGAAGTAATTCGCACTGACGGGCGTATCACGCAGCGCCGATAAAGATTACTGCGCTACCAGTTCCACCCGACGGTTTTTCGCCCGTCCTTCCTCGGTTTGATTGGATTCAACCGGCGACGTTGGACCTGCCCCGAAAGGGATCAGACGGCTGGCAGCGATCCCGTGTTTATTGATCAGGGCGCTGACAACAGCAGCCGCACGGGCCTGGGACAGCTTGATGTTGTAATCAAACGCGCCCACATTGTCGGTGTGGCCCACTACGTAGAGCCTGAGTTTTGGTTCGGCATTGAGCAGCTTGACGATCTCGCTGATGGCGGGCTCGGACTCTTCTTTGATCACGGACTTGCCGGTGTCAAAGTAGATCCCGTAGACAGCGGCCTTTCCGCTCTCCCTTATACTGCCGGCCAGGCTTTCGGCATTGGCTGACACAGCCTGGGTCATCGTCTGTTTCTCGATGACATTAATCTTGTACATGCCATTTCCCGCTGCCTGAACCTGCACCCACGCCTCCGCGTTGCCTTTTACTACTTTAAGGGTGACGTAATAGACTCCGCCGTCTTCGAATTCGTAGACGGTCTTTCCGCCAATGGCTTTAGCGGCATTTTCATAGTTGCGGGCGATCTGTAAGCCGCTTGGGACTTTGGCGCCTTCATTGATGTAATAATCTACATAGACATGATGCCCTTCCACAGCCTGGGTCTTGCCCGCAGCAAAAGGGAAATCGTATCGGTTGAATTCCAGTTCCTCATAATTATAGATGTGAAAACCGGGCATGCGGCTAAACAATGCCGGGTCCTTGCTTCCGGCCATGTCATTAGGGTCACCCGCCGCAAGAACCTCGTTCAGCGGGACAATACACAAGACCATTATTATGATTCCCATAATTCGTTTCATCATGATATCTCCTCCCTCTATTGGAACAATGTGCACAAGTCTGCTCACACCAACGTATTTCCTGAATTTCCCGACCTTGCAGATAGCTCGAGAACCTCTAGAATAATAATTCGTGCTCCTCACTTAAAGCAATGTGCGGTTACTTTATTTCCCGGACCCACATTTGCCTTTTTTGAATCTGTTACCAATCCGTAACCCTTCATATGTTATATAGTGTCTGTGTATAAATTGCTGTTTTCAGAAGAAGTCGTCATTCTCGCGAAGGCGGGAATCCAGTGTTTTCAGTGCCTTATGGATCCCCGGGTCAAGCTGGAGGATGACCAAT
>DATHCU010000321.1:0-3375 GCA_035319385.1 Thermodesulfovibrionales bacterium | reverse complement strand
CGGATTCAGCTATGGCAATCTCTTTGCTCAGGCAGAGGGTCTGTATACGAATAAGTTTCTCGAACCGGGAGGACTTATCACGAGCCCTCTGGATGCTTTTTCCCTTGGTCTTGCCCTCATGTTCGGCACGGCCGGTTTGCCTCACATCCTCATGAGATTTTACACTGTTCCGGATGCCAGACAGGCCAGAAAGTCCGTTTTTGTTGCAACCGGATTTATCGGATATTTTTACATTCTTACCGTGACCATAGGTTTTGGCGCGGCAGTTCTCGTGGGACAGAAAGTCATCATGTCCATAGACAAGGGTGGGAACATGGCGGGTCCCCTGCTCGCTGAAGTGCTCGGCGGAAACCTTTTTCTTGGATTCCTGGCAGCAGTCGCGTTTGCCACCATACTAGCCGTTGTCTCCGGACTTACACTCGCCGGGGCCTCCGCCCTTTCACACGACCTGTTTGTCGGGGTTATCAGGCGGGGTGTTGCAGCAGAGAAAGAAGAGGTCAAGGTGGCCAGAATAGCTACGGTCTGCCTTGGAATAGCGGCAATGCTGCTTGGAATACTCTTTAAGGGTCAAAATGTTGCCTTCATGGTAGGACTCGCCTTTGCGGTTGCCGCAAGTGCAAACTTCCCGGCCCTTCTTATGTCGATAACATGGAAGAAGTTTACTACCAACGGCGCTGTAGCTAGTATATATACAGGCCTTTTTTTGGCTTCAATTCTTATTGTGCTTAGTCCAACCGTCTGGGTTGACATTGTGCACAAGGACGCTAAGGCCGTCGTGGAAAAAGAGATAAAAGCCATTGAAGATGCTTCCAAGGCAAAGATTGCGGCCCTGGAAGCACAGAAGGCTACCAGCAAAGATGTGGCAGCCATAGAAGCCTCTATCAGCGCGGAAAAAGACCAGGCAGCTGCCCAGACCAAGGAAGCAAAGTCCAGGATGCCGAAGGCGATCTTCCCCCTGAAGAACCCGGGCATCTATTCAATGGGCGCGGCATTCCTGGTAGGCATATTGTTGTCTCTCTTCGGCAGGGAGAAAGAGGCCGAAGCAAAATACGAGGATGAAAAACTGAGATCTTATATAGGGATCGGGGCCGAATAAAGAGCCCTCTCATATATCTTGAGACGATCGTCAAAAGGAGGATGGATAAAGGATGTCGAACGAAAGCATTGACGTATTGATGGCGGAAAAGAGAAATTTTCCACCCTCAAAGCAATTCAGCGAAAAGGCTCATATAAAGAGCTTCGACGAATACGAAAAGTTGTACAAGCGTTCGGTCGAAGACCCCGACGGGTTCTGGGCCGAAATGGCCGAGAACAACCTGACGTGGTTCAAGAAGTGGGACAAGGTCTCCGACTGGGATTTCAACAAGCCGTATATCAAGTGGTTCCTCGGAGGGAAGCTGAACGCCTCGTACAACTGTCTCGACAGATTCATAAATACGCCGGTAAGGAACAAGGCGGCCATAATATGGGAAGCTGACGACGGGACCTATAAGACTTATACCTATCAGCAGCTTTACCGCGAGGTAAACAGGTTTGCGAATGTCCTGAAGAAGTACGGCGTGAAGAAGGGCGACAGGGTTACGATCTATCTGCCCATGATACCTGAGCTGCCTATATCGATGCTTGCCTGCGCAAGAATCGGCGCCATACACAGTGTCGTCTTTGGAGGCTTCAGCGCAACTGCCCTGAAAGACCGCATACAGGACTGCAAGTCCAGCATGCTAATCACGGCCGACAAGGGTGCAAGAGGCGGCAGGTCGGTGCCGTTGAAGTCCAATGCCGATCAGGCCTTGCAGGAGTGCCCGACCGTGGAAAAGGTGATCGTTGTAAAAAGAATCGGCCCGGTCGACATGGAGCCTGAGAGAGACTTCTGGTGGCACGATGTAATAGAAGATCCGGAGATCAAGGACTACTGCGAACCGGAACAGATGGACTCCGAAGACCCGCTGTTTATACTGTACACATCCGGTTCCACAGGCAAGCCCAAGGGCGTCCTTCATACAACTGCTGGATACATGCTTTATACAAATCTTACGTTCAGGTGGATTTTTGATTACCACGATGAAGACATTCATTTCTGCACAGCGGACATCGGATGGGTCACGGGCCACAGCTATATTCTTTATGGACCTCTCAGTAACGGCGCTACGAGCCTCATGTTCGAGGGAATCCCTACCTACCCGGACCCGAGCAGGTTCTGGAAGATCGTGGACAAGTTCGGCGTCAATATCTTCTATACGGCGCCTACCGCGATCAGGGCCTTGATGAGAGAAGGTGTGAGCTGGGTCGCAAAACAGGAGCTGTCTTCCCTTAGGGTGCTCGGCACCGTGGGCGAGCCGATCAATCCGGAGGCTTGGATGTGGTACCACACAAATGTCGGCAAAACCAAACTCCCGATAGTGGATACCTGGTGGCAGACCGAAACAGGCGGAATCCTGATAACTCCCCTGCCCGGTGCTATGACCACCAAACCCGGCTCTGCAAGCAGACCTTTTCCGGGAGTGGTTCCAAAGGTAATCAAAGAGGACGGGTCTCCTGCCGCACCGAATGAAGGCGGCTATCTTGTCATTGAAAAGCCGTGGCCGGGCATGCTGCGCGGGACTTACGGCGATTCTGAGAACAAGAGGATCAAGGATGTCTATTTCACAAGGTTCCCGGGCAAATACTTCACAGGGGACGGCGCAAGGCAAGACTGTGACGGAGACTTCTGGTTAATGGGTAGAATCGATGACGTTATCAATGTGTCCGGCCACAGGATCGGGACAGCCGAGATTGAGTCGGCCCTGGTAAGTCACGAGTCGGTGGCAGAGGCCGCAACCGTTGGATATCCGCATGACATCAAGGGAGAAGGCATCTACGTATATGTGACCCTGAAAGAGGGCATTGAGCCCACCCCCGAACTCAAGAAGATTCTTGTCGGGCATGTCAGGCAGGTAATCGGCCCCATTGCAACACCGGACAAGATACAGTTTGCGCCCGGACTGCCGAAGACCAGGAGCGGCAAGATCATGAGAAGAATTCTCAGGAAGATCGCTCGCGGGGACACGGAAGACCTCGGAGACACCTCAACCCTTGCGGATCCGTCTGTAGTCAATGAAATCCTGAAGGGAAAACAATAAAGATAGCACCGTTTGTCAATCAGCCGTTATCCACCCTCACCCCAACCCTTCCCTCAGGGAAGGGTTGGGCAGGGTAATGATACATCTGCCGGATGGACCAAGTCCTGATTATTACTCAGCAATGAAAGGCAGACAAGTAAAGGAGTCCATTTGTGTCGGTAAAAAATCTCAGTTCTTTTTTTAATCCAAGGAGGATAGCAGTAATCGGCGCCAGCGAAGACAAGTCGTCGGTCGGTTACTTCATCTTTAAGAATCT
>DATHCU010000320.1:0-2609 GCA_035319385.1 Thermodesulfovibrionales bacterium | reverse complement strand
GGCTGCCGGCCTCGGTGGCTCTGCCATTCGGGGTTTTTGAAAGGACGCTTTCCGATCCTGCAAACTCTGAAAGCGCAAAAAAGCATGAAGGACTGCTTGCGAAAATGGGGAGGGTTTCGGGAGAAGAAAATCCCGGAATTCTTTCCGGACTCCGCGAGACCATACTGGGGCTTGAGGCGCCTGTCGGGCTTGCGGGAGCGCTCAGGACTGTCATGGAGCAGGAGGGACTTGAATGGCCTGCAGGCTGGGATGAGGCATGGTTGTGTATCAAGAAGGTGTGGGCATCGAAATGGAACGATCGCGCGTATCTCAGCAGGGAGGCAAACGGCATTCCGCATGACGCTCTTGTTATGTCAGTTCTCATTCAGAGGGTCATAGAATCCGAATACAGTTTCGTGATCCACACCATCAACCCTTTTACAGGTGCGAGAGACGAGATCTACGCCGAAGCGGTTTTGGGACTCGGAGAGACTCTTGCCGCAAACTATCCGGGAAGGGCCCTTGGCTTTGCCTGGTCGAAGAGAGCTGGAGAAGCCCGGCTTCTGTCATTTCCGAGCAAGAGTATCGGCATATACGGAGGCGGTCTCATCTTCCGCTCCGATTCCAATGGAGAAGACCTTTCGGGGTATGCGGGCGCAGGTCTTTATGACAGTTTCGTCATGCCCGAGCCACGCCGCCTTTCACTCGACTACTCTGGAGAGCCTCTGTTCTGGGATGAGACTTTTCGCCGAAATCTGCTCCTTTCAATAGGGAATCTCGGCAGAGCGGTTGAAGATGTCCTGCAATATCCCCAGGATATAGAGGGAGCATATTCGAAAGGACGTTTCTTCGTGGTCCAGACGCGCCCCCAGGTAGGCCTGGAGAATGGCTGAGGAGATGTATATTCGCATTGGAAATCAGACGTCTGCCCATGCCTCGCCGCTGATGCAACCCTTTGAATACGCAACTGTTCATGGTTTCGACGCCTTCGAGTGGTTCCCGGACAGAAAGAAATCCGGAGAGGGCTGGTCCGAGGACGACATATCTAAAGATGAAAGAAGGAAGATCAGGGAAACAGCCCGCGAGAAAGACATAGCCCTGTCGTTTCACGCCCCCCTGCCCTACGTTCCCGGGGATGCAGTTCACGAACGTCTTGCAAAAGGCCTGGAATTTGCTGAAGATGTCGGCGCAAGATTATTCAACGTTCATTTCAATCCCGCCATCGGCACAAGGGAACTCGCCGAATCAATTATGTCCCTGATAAACATTCTTGAACGATCAGGAATGAGACTGTCGATAGAGAACTCGCTCGACACCACGCCGGAAGATATGAATGCATTGTTTGGATATCTCAGGGATATGCATATTTCCGGAATCTCATCCGTAGGAATGTGCCTTGATATCGGCCACGCCAACCTGTGCTGGCGGACGAGAAACGACTACCTCAAATACGTAGATCTGCTTGATCCCGAACTGCCCATCATCCACATACACATGCACGAGAACTATGGGGATTTCGATAGTCACCTCACGATATTCACAGGGCCTTCATCGAGAGATGCCTCCGGCATAGAAGGACTGATAAAGAGGCTTATAGGAAGGAGGTTTGATGGGAACATTATACTTGAACAGTGGCCCCAGCCCGCAGAATTGCTGGATAACGCCCGCACGAGGCTCCGCGAAATAATCGGGGACGCCGTTCTCGTCCGCAAAAATCATTCAGAGGATTTTTCTGATGAGATAGCAGTGGCAAACCGTCTTTTCCCCAGCTGGAGGAAACGACTCGAGTGGATATACGGAATTCTCGCCGGTCCGAAGGAGATCGACACGGGACATCTCGTTTATCTCGCGGTCTATCTTCGTTTCATCGGCGCCGGTGAGGTCAGATGCGAAGAGGACACGGGCCATCATCGCCCGTCTAATCACGCCCGGATATCGCAGAAGATATACAGCCGCCTCATTCAGTTGACCACTCCTGATAATGCCCTCGTGATAAGAAAGATCTATCCGTGGCTCCCTTCTTTCGACGCTCCGTTCATGAGGGCTGAACCTCTCACACGCATACGCGACATCGCACACAGGAACGATATCCCGCAGAACTTAAAACGGGAGATCAAGATCTCCCTTCAGAACAAACTCCATCGTTCCGCGGGCCCGGAAGACCTGGCGACCTCAGAGGCCCTGCTGACGAAAATAACAGCGCCCGGCTCCTCGTTTCCTCCTGACTTTGTGAAAGAGTTCAGGCTTTTCCATGATGAACTCAGGGAGTTCTTCAATTCACGCTCGCTTGACGAGCAGCTTGAATCCCTCATGGGAGAAGTGGCCCCAGAGGAATCGGACCTGATACTCGATTTTCTCAAAGCCAAAGGAAAATCTGGCGGACTCGAAAGCACATTCTCCACCTTGTCGCTGCTAACGCGTCTGCGCGAAACACTGGGCAAAAGGCGCACAGGAGGGGTCGACTCCTTTGGCCATCGCCTTCATCTGATTGATATCGGACTTGAGGGTTTCTCATTTGTTCTCCTGAGTCGCCTGTGCAACTATTTCGATGCGTCTCAGGCCGATCTGCCTTCGGCTCCTTCGTTGCTTTCAATCGCTCTTGCCGTTACTAATCTGCGGCTTGGCGGATT
>DATHCU010000319.1:0-3280 GCA_035319385.1 Thermodesulfovibrionales bacterium | reverse complement strand
CAAGCTTTCGGACTTCATCCGCAACTACCGCAAAACCCCTTCCCTGTTCTCCCGCCCGCGCAGCCTCTATGGCGGCATTCAGCGCCAGCAGGTTTGTCTGGTCGGCGATATCTTTGATCACGGTAACTATATTGCCTATGTCTGCTGCCTTCCCATTAAGTCTGTCTATCATTTCGGAAAGCCCTGAGGCTGACGCATGCACATGCTCGACGACGTCAACGGCTTCTTTGGATATCTCCCTGCCGGTCTTTGCCAGGTCCATCGTCTTCATGGAAGTCTCGGCAGCTGAAGAGGCATTCCGGGCAATGTCATTTATCGTCTGGCTCATTTCCTCAGCTGCGGTGGAAATCTGGTGAGCCTGAGATGCCTGCTGCGTAGCGCCGCTCGTCATGTTTCTGGATTTGCCCTTCAGCATGCCGGAGGTGGTCACCACTTGTCCTGTCGACACAATCATACGTTCAATCATCTTTCCGTAAGCGTCAAGGACTTTATTGATATCCAGGGCAAGCAGACCGATTTCGTCACTGCTCTTGACCTTGAGTCTGCCGGTCAAATCTCCTCTGCCATCCGCGAGTGCAGATGAAAAGCCCTGCATAAGTCTGCCGAATTCCTTTACGGGTCCCGATATGAAACCCCTGCCTACGACAATCGTCGTGGTGGTTACAACAACGGAAATAACCATGAGCATGATCAAGATGCCCAGCAATATCTTCCAGACCGTGCTCATTATGTCATCAGCAAAGACTCCGGAACCCAGTATCCATCCCCAGGGCTCGTAGTATTTGACATAAGATATCTTCAATGTAGGCTTTGCCCCCTCGGACTTCGGCCAGTCATATTCCACAAACCCTTCGCCCCGTTCCTTTCCGAGCTTCACCATTTCCTCGACAAAATGTCTTCCATTATGGTCCTGCAATATTGAGATACTCTTGCCTTCGAGCTCCTTCTTTGGATGAGCGAGAAATTTCTCAGAATCATTAATCCATATGTACCCTTTTTCGTCCTTCCCGTACCGCAAGGACCTGATCCGCTCCTGAGCCCTCTTTTGAGCCTCCGCAGTTGTCAACTCTCCCTTTGCGGCGAGTTCCGCGTAGTCGGAAACTAGCTTGTAAGCCATCTGCACCGTATAGGACACGGACTCCTTTTTGTCTGCCGTGAGTTTTGCCCTTGTTACCGGCAAGATATAAAACAGAACTCCGATCATCATGAGGCTGACCGCCATGATGGGCATGAGAGACGTCTTCCAGAACATAGGCCAATTGCGAAATCTCACAACATCTTTCAACCTCAGATTCATCATTATGGTTCCTCCTGACATTGCGTTCTTCAGAGAATCACAGTCACTTTATTTATCGGACTTTCTTAAGAAAACTTAATAGAAATGACACTGCGGGCTGAGACAATCTGCGAGATTGTTGACAGTCTGCCGGTTCGGTGAAAGCATCTGATAAAGATTGAACAGGAGGCAGAAAGGGGGAAGAAATCACAGGCAAGCGTTATCGGCTCTGCAATTGGATGCGACGGTGCAGCAAGTCAGGGAAGGCTTTCAGAGAATGCCTATAGACATTAAGCAGTCGCCTGACCGCACGACTGACGTCCAAGACTAACGGTCCAGTTCGTCGAGGGCGAATTTGAGGCCTTCCGATTTCCCCTCCCAGTATGCAACCTGGTCCCGCAGCTGCCATATCCGATTGAAATTATTCGGCTCGGTCCTCTCAGCCTGTCTGAGGCTCTCCGAAAGTTCCAGCTTTCTGGATAAGGCGCTTTCATATTCTCTTCGAATGTTGTTCATCCCGGGCATGTAAAGATCCTCACATGGTTATGTATTTAATTAGAGTCTGTCCATAAAGCAGTATTCTGTCATTATCCGGCTCGACCGGATAATCCAGATCGCATCGAATTTTCGGCGCCTGCTGAATCAACTGCCGCAAGAAATTAAAGAGACTTCAGCAATAATAGCCAATGCTCTCTGGATACCAATTGATTATCCCATTTCCGGCCCGCACAAAAACTCCAGCCAAGCCTGTGAATTAGCAGCCGCGCTTATAGGAAGATGTCATCCCTTATCGACCCGTTCAATAGCAATTATAGTTGGAAAATACATGCGATGGAAGACTCGATATCTTTTCCATCACAGTCAATGACCTGAAATATCATTGCCCCATGCTTTTGATATAATTCTTCTATGAATAAATATAACAGTCCGGATAGATCAGGTTCCTGCGGGGTCGGTTTTGTCTGCATGATAAACGGCTCGAAAAGCCATCAGGTTATTCGATGGGGAGTCGAGGCTGTAAAGAACCTTACTCACAGGGGTGCTGTCGGTGCTGACGGAAAGACAGGCGATGGTGCAGGCGTCCTTTTCCAGCTCCCGAGGAATTTCCTCCGCAGAGAGATAGAAAGGGCGGGATTCGGCATATCTCATATCGACAACCTCGCTGTCGGAGTCTTCTTCTTGCGTGAAGAAAAGGAAGAGGAGATAGAAGCTCTCCTGAAACAGCGGGGGATTTCGACAATAGGATGGCGCACTGTGCCAACCGATGACGATGCCCTCGGAAGGGCGGCCCTTGCTACAAGACCCAGGATCAGGCAGCTTCTCATCGACATGGAGGGAGTTGAGGGAGAGAAACGGGAGTTGTCGCTCTATCTGGCGGGAAGGGCCCTTGAAAAGGCCTTTGGCGCTGACATCTACATCTCGTCCCTATCTTCGAAGACAATTGTCTATAAGGGCATGCTTGTCGCGCCGTACCTCGACAGGTTCTATCCTGACCTGAGAGACGAAGCCCTTGAATCCGCCTTCTGCCTCTTCCACCAGCGGTTCTCGACGAACACATTCCCTGACTGGACGCTGGCCCAGCCCTTCAGCGTTCTGGCCCATAACGGTGAGATCAACACCATTCAAGGCAACAGAAATTGGATCAGTTCGATCGAACCGGACATCTTTCATGAGAATTTCGGCAACGAAAACGATCTGTTAAAACCGGTCCTCTCAGGGGATGAAAGCGATTCGGCATCCCTGGACAAGATTATTGAACTCTTCATGTTTGCGGGTTTCCCGCCGGAACACGCCATAAATCTGTGCGTACCGCCCGCGTGGGAGTGCTGTGAGTATCCGGCCCACGATGAGCGGCGCAACGCGGAGGCCTTCTTTTCTTATCAGTCCTTTCTGATGAAGCCTTGGGACGGTCCGGCTGCGATCGTTCTGACTGACGGAGATCGGGTTGTGGCCCACCTTGACAGGAACGGTCTCAGACCCATGAGATACACCCTGACCGAAGAC